>NZ_LFQH01000090.1:0-3016 GCF_001238605.1 Arthrobacter sp. ZBG10
GAATATGGCAGTTTGATTCAGGACCGGTGTGACGGCTTGAATCAGGACCACCCACGACTCGCCGGTTGCTTGTGACGGTTTGAGTCAGGACCACTCCAGTGTTGTTTTCATCTGATGAAAGCGAGCATTTGGAGGTCCGGATGAGGGTGCGCATGGAGCTGTTTGCCAAGATCCGCAGAGACGCCCGCGTTGAGGGCTTGTCGATCCGTGGGCTGGCAAAGCGGTACCACATCGGCAGGGACACAGTCCGACAGGCCTTGTCCGACCCTGTCCCACCGTCGCGGAAGACGCCCGCGAGGTCTTCGCCCCGGCTGGACCTGTTCAAGCCCGCGATCGATGCCATGCTGAACGAGGACACGACCGCGCCGCGAAAGCAGCGCCACACCGCTAGGAGGATCCTGGCCCGGCTTCTTGAGGAGCACGGAGCGGAGGAGCTGTCGTATTCGACCGTTCGTGACTACGTGCGGGTGCGCCGGGCCCAGATCGATGTGGAAGCCGGCCGCCGGGTGGAGGTGTTCGTGCCCCAAGAACATGCCCCGGGCGCGGAGGCGGAGGTGGACTTCGGTGAAGTCTGGGTCGTCCTGGACGGTGTGAAGACGAAATGCCATATGTTCGTTTTCCGTCTTTCGCACTCGGGCAAGGCCATCCATCGGATTTACCCGACCCAGGCCCAAGAAGCTTTCCTCGAGGGACATCTTGAAGCGTTCCAGGTCTTGGGCGGCATCCCGACAAAACACATCCGCTATGACAACCTCACCAGCGCGGTGACCGCGGTGGTGTTCGGGCAGGGCCGGGAGCGCCTGGAGAATGACAGATGGTTGCTGTTCCGCTCGCACTATTGCTTCGATGCCTTCTACTGCCAGCCCGGGATAGACGGAGCCCACGAAAAAGGCGGGGTTGAAGGAGAGGTTGGCTGGTTCCGGCGGAACAGACTCTCGCCCATGCCCGTCACGGAGTCCCTGGACGAGCTCAACGAACGGATTCGGGCTTGGGAGGCCAAGGACGATCGACGGCGGATCAATGACAGGATCCGCACCATCGGCCAGGACTTCGCCGCCGAACGGCCGTTCCTGGGACCGTTGCCGGGAGAGGTCTTTGATCCGGGCCTGACGCTCACGCCGCGGGTAGACAGGTCCTCGCTGATCACGGTGCGGATGGTGAAGTATTCCGTCCCGGCACGGTTCATCGGCCGGAAAGTCCGGGTATCCTTGCGGGCGTCCGAGGTTGTGGTGTTCGACGGCCGGGCCGTGGCAGCCAGGCATCAGCGGATCGCCGCCAAACACGGGCAGTCAGTCCAGCTGGATCACTACCTGGAGGTCCTCAAAACCAAACCGGGCGCCCTGCCCGGTTCCACGGCCTTGGCCCGGGCGCGGGAGTCCGGGGCGTTCACCAGCGCCCATGAGGCGTTCTGGGCTGCCTCCCGCCGGGTCAACGGCGACGCCGATGGGACCCGTGAACTTATCGACGTCCTGCTGCTCCACCGCTCGATGACCGCCGGCGACATCCAGGCCGGGATCACTGCGGCGCTGGAGGTGGGTGCTGTCAGCGCCGACGTCGTAGCGGTCGAGGCCCGCAGACACGCAACGACTTCTTCCGTGGGTGGGTCCGGTTCGGACCGTCATCCCGGTGCTCGAGAAGACGTGAATGTGCACCGTGTTGTCAGCCTGACCCAGCGCCGGCTCATGGACCCGGCCGCCGTCATCGCCGGGCTCCCTCCCGACACCCGACCCGTGCCCTCGATCAGTGCCTATGACGAGCTGCTGGCCAAACGCACCCAAGAACCCGAAGGAACCGCGTCGAAGGAAAACATCTCATGAGTCCCACCGCACCGGCCACCACCATTACCCCTACCCTGCGCCGGCGGCGCGGCCTCACCGAGCAGGCCGCCGTCGCTGCCGTGGACCAAGCCTGCCGCCGGCTACGCCTGCCAACCATCCGGGCGGTCCTGGACGAAGCCCTGACCGTCGCAGGCAAGGAACAACTGACCTATCAGGGCTTTTTGGCCGAACTGTTGCTGGCGGAATGTGATGACCGGGACCGGCGCTCCTCGATCCGCCGGGTAAAAGCAGCGAACTTTCCGCGGGACAAATGGCTCGGGGATTTCGATTTCGACGCAAACCCGAACATCAACCCCGCCACCATCCACACGCTCGCGACCGGGGACTGGATCCGTAAAGGTGCACCTCTCTGCCTGATCGGGGACTCCGGAACCGGCAAATCCCACCTACTCATCGGCCTCGGCACCGCCGCGGCGGAGAAGGGATACCGGGTCAAGTACACCCTGGCTACCAGGCTCGTAAACGAACTCGTCGAAGCCGCCGACGAAAAGATGCTGGCCAAGACCATCGCTCGCTACGGCCGCGTCGACCTGCTCTGCATCGATGAGCTCGGTTATATGGAACTGGACCGGCGCGGCGCCGAACTCCTCTTCCAGGTCCTCACCGAAAGGGAAGAGAAGAACTCCATTGCCATCGCTTCCAACGAATCCTTCTCAGGCTGGACCAAGACCTTCACCGACCCGCGTCTCTGCGCCGCCATCGTGGACAGGCTCACCTTCAATGGCGCCATCATCGAAACCGGCACCGACTCCTACCGCCTCGCCCACACCCTCGCTCAACAACCGCAGGCTAACCGGGGCGGGCCAACGGACTAGGAACGAGGAGGGCCAGGTGTCCTGGTAGATGAGCGACCGCGGATGATCTTGAGGATCACGAGGACGGTCACGATGGCGACGAAAACAATCCCCATGATCATGCGATTCGTGGACAGCGGGGGCCAGAAGATTGTTCCGCAGATCAGATACAGCAACCCTATTTGCCACCACGACGGATCTTGATACCGCATCTCAACTCCTGAGGTGAAGAAAGTCATCCGAGTGTAAATCGCGAAACGCAAGATACTGTCCTATTTTTAGGATTCCCACAGTGGAATTGCTCTTGCATGCGCCCGGACAGCGACTCGTGGGTGGTCCTGAATCAAACCGTCTCAGCGGTCCTGAATCGAGTTGACATACTCA
>NZ_LFQH01000091.1:0-1566 GCF_001238605.1 Arthrobacter sp. ZBG10
GGCGGTTTCTAGGGGTCGTTGCAACACCGTTGGTGGCTAGGTGGTTGTTAGTAGATCACGCAGGCGCTCGGCCGGGGTATCCCAGCCGAGCGTTTTGCGTGGGCGGGCGTTGAGTTCCTGGGCGACGTGCTCGAGGTCTTCGGGTCCGTAGACAGAGAGATCGGTGCCTTTGGGGAAGTATTGCCGGAGCAGCCCGTTGGTGTTCTCGTTGGAGCCGCGTTGCCAGGGGCTTGCTGGATCGCAGAAGTAGACCTGTATGTCTGTGGCGAGAGTGAAGGATTTGTGGGCTGCCATTTCCACGCCCTGGTCCCAGGTCAGGGATCCGCGGAGGTGGGCCGGCAGGGTGGACATCGTGGCGATGAGTCCGTCCCTGACGGATTCCGCGGTGTGATCGGTTGGCAGGTGGACCAGCATGACGTAGCGGGTGGAGCGTTCGACCAGGGTTCCGATCGCTGACTGGTTCAGCGCCCCGGTGATTAAGTCCCCTTCCCAATGTCCGGGCACTGCCCGGTCCTCGATTTCGGGAGGCCGTTCGGAGATCATCACCATGGGATCGACGAACCGAGGCCGTCGCTCGTCGCCGTTTCTGTGAGGCTTCCGGCGCGCCCGGCCGGTCCGCAGGGCGGTCGCGAGTTCTCTACGCAGCCCGCCCCGGCCCTGAAGGTAAAGCGCCTGGTAGATCGTCTCGTGGGTCACGCGCATCTCCTGATCATCGGGAAAGTCCCTGATCAAAGTCTTGCTGATTTGTTCCGGCGACAATCGCAGGAGCAGTTTCGCTTCGATATGGTCACGCAGCCGGGGCAGGACCAGGATCTTGCGTTCTTTTGGTCTTGGCCGGCGGGAGGCAGCTTTGCGGTGGGCTGCGTAGGGTTGGTACCCGATCACAGGCTGGCTATTGCGGGCGAACTCCCTGCTGACCGTTGATGGCGAGCGGCCGAGTGCGGCCGCGATGGCACGAAGTGATGCCCCGGAGGAGCGGAGGTCCCGGATCCTTTCCCGGTCCTGCAGCGACAGGAACCGCCCGTCGAGGGTCTTGTCCAGAGCGTCGAGCCCTGAAAGGGATATGCCCCGGACGCCCGGGGTGGTGGTTGTGCTCACTTCACGTGTGTAGTCCACGGACCGCCCGCCAGGATAGATGCGTCCATTCCTGGTTTTGCGGATTCCAACGTCCCACTCCTCAGCTGTGGTCTGGTGGATTCCCAGAGCTGCTGCGGCCTCGCGCCGGGACATACCGGCATCCCGGAGGCGGCGGAAGTCTTCGCGCTGCGGTCGGTCAGAGCGTTTGCGGGCTCTCCCGGCTTTCTGCATCCACCGATAGCAAGTGTTCCGGTTCAACCCGAGTTCACTGGCAGCAGCGGTGACACTGCCGGCCCGTTGCAGAACAGTAAAAAACAGGTCCTTCTTTTCCTGCGTGTGCTTTTCTCGCCCAGCCCCAATCCCTGCCTTGTGGGTCCACTGATAGCACGTCATCTGATTGAACCCGAGCTCCTCAGCAGCAACTGCCACCGAGCCAACCCGGTCGAAAACAGCAAAGAAGCGGTCCTTCTGTTCCTGCGTGTACTTTCT
>NZ_LFQH01000092.1:0-1519 GCF_001238605.1 Arthrobacter sp. ZBG10
GGCGGTTTCTAGGGGTCGTTGCAACACCTGTTGGTTAGGTGGTTAGTAGTAAATCACGTAGGCGCTCGGCTGGAGTTTTCCAGCCGAGCGTTTTGCGTGGGCGGCCGTTGAGTTCCTGTGCGACGTGTTCGAGGTCTTCGGGGCCGTAGGCGGTGAGGTCGGTGCCTTTGGGGAAGTATTGGCGCAGCAGGCCGTTGGTGTTTTCGTTCGAGCCGCGCTGCCAAGGGCTTGCAGGGTCGCAGAAGTAGACCTTCATGTCGGTGGCGAGGGTGAAGGACTTATGGGATGCCATTTCCGCACCCTGGTCCCAGGTCAGGGAGCCACGCAGGTGTGAGGGCAGGGTAGAGACGGTTTTAATCAGGCCGTCCCGGACGGTTTCGGCGGTGTGGTCATTCGGGAGGTGGACGAGCATGACGTAGCGGGTCGTCCGCTCGACCAGGGTCGCAATCGCTGACTGGTTGTAGGCGCCGGTGATGAGGTCGCCTTCCCAGTGGCCGGGCACGGCGCGGTCCTCGATCTCGGGTGGTCGCTCGGAAATCATGACCATGGGGTCCACGAACCGGGACGTGCGTTGCTCGCCGCTCCGGTGGGGTTTACGGCGGGTCCGGCCGGTACGCAGCGCTGCCTGGACTTCGCGTTTGAGTCCGCCTCTGGCCTGGATGTAGAGGGCTTGGTAAATCGTCTCTGGGCTCACGCGCATCTCCGGGTTGTCGCGGAACTCGTTGACCAGGGTGTGGCTGATCTGTTCCGGAGACCAGCGTATGAGCAGCTTGTCCTTCACGTAGTCACGCAGCATTGACTCGTCGGCGAGTTTGGCCGTTTTTGGCCGGGCCCGGCGGGCGACAGCTTTGCGATGTGCTCCGTGGGGCAGGTAGCCGGTATGGGGATCGGCATTTCGGGCCAGTTCCCGGCTGATCGTTGAAGGCGATCGCCCCAGGGCCTGGGCGATCGTCCTGACTGACGACCCGGCTGTTTGAAGGTCCCGGATCAGCTCGCGTTCATGGACATTGAGGTATCGCGGGTCGATGGGCTTTTCCAGCGCCGATACCGGGACCGACGTGGGTCCTGCCGTGCCGCCGGGAGGGGTCATGATGGTCACCCCACTGTTGTAGTCCACCGCCCTGCCACCGGGGTAGATTCTGCCGTTGCGAGTCCTACGGACACCCGTGTCCCACTCATCGGCAGTCGTACGGTGAATGCCTAAGGTCCTGGCCGCATCCCGGCGAGAGAGACCCGCATGACGGAGCCGGAAGAAATCTTCCCGGGTAGGCCCTTCCGAACGCTTCCGGGCCAGGCCGGCCTTCCGTATCCACTGGTAACAGGTATTCCGATTCAGCCCGGTTTCAGCAGCAGCCTCGGTCGCATTCCCCAGCCGCTCAAACGCCCGGAAAAAATCCTCTCTCTGCTGACTTGTCGCTCTCGCGTACTTCCTTGGATCTGACGAAAGATCGCCTAAATGCGGCACGGTCGTTGCAACTCCCAAAATCTATGGGTGTTGCAACGACCGCTAGAACTCAAG
>NZ_LFQH01000093.1:0-1625 GCF_001238605.1 Arthrobacter sp. ZBG10
CGCTCGGCTGGAGTTTTCCAGCCGAGCGTTTTGCGTGGGCGGCCGTTGAGTTCCTGGGCGACGTGTTCGAGGTCCTCGGGTCCGAAGACAGACAGATCGGTGCCTTTGGGGAAGTACTGGCGCAGCAGGCCGTTGGTATTCTCGTTCGAGCCGCGTTGCCACGGGCTTGCGGGGTCGCAGAAGTAGACCTGCATGTCGGTGGCGAGAGTGAAGGATTTGTGGGCAGCCATTTCCGATCCCTGGTCCCAGGTCAGGGATCCCCGAAGGTGCGCCGGAAGAGTGGCCATGGTTTTGATGAGGCCGTCACGGACGGTTGAGGCAGAGTGGTCCTTTGGCAGGTGGACGAGCATTAGGTAACGGGTGGTGCGCTCGACCAGGGTCGCGATCGCGGACTGGTTGTGGGCGCCAGTGATGAGGTCCCCCTCCCAGTGCCCCGGTATGGCGCGGTCCTCGATCTCGGGCGGACGCTCGGAAATCATGATCATGGGGTCGGTGAACCTGGGAGTGCGCTGATCACCGGTGGCATGGGGTTTTCGCCGGGTCCGGCCGGTCCGCAGAGCTGCTTGCACCTCACGTTTAAGTCCGCCTCTGGCTTGGAGGTAAAGGGCCTGGTAAATCGTCTCTGGGCTCACGCGCATCTCCGGGTTGTCGGGGAACTCTTCGACCAGCGTGTGGCTGATCTGTTCCGGAGACCAGCGTAGGAGCAGCTTGTCCTTCACGTACTTACGCAGGTCCGACTCGCCCGCGAGTTTGGCTGTCTTGGGCCGGGCCCGCCGGGCAGTTGCCTTCCGATGTGCACCGTGGGGAAGGTAGCCCATCCGCGGATCGGTGTTTCGGGCCAACTCGCGGCTGACTGTTGAGGGCGATCTGCCGAGGGCGTGGGCGACCGCCCGCACCGAGGATCCGGCGGCCTGCAGGTCCCGGATAAGTTCCCGTTCCTTGACGTTGAGGTACCGCGGGTGGATAGGTTTCTCCAGCGCGGCCACCGGGACCTGGACCGTTTCTGTTGTGCCGGCGGCAGAGGTCATAGTGATCACACCACGTTTGTAGTCGACCACCCGGCCATCCGGGTAAATGCGTCGCCCGCCGGACTTCCGGATTCCCTGGTCCCACTCCTCAGCGGTCCGTAAATGAATACCAACTGCCGCGGCAGCTTTCCGTCGGCTCACGCCGGCGTTGCGCAGCCGGGAGAACTCGTCCCTTCCAGGGTGTGGACCTGTCCCCGGCTTTCCCTGACCCTTCAGCCCGGCTTTCCGTACCCACGCGGCGCACGTATTGGGATTCAGCCCGAGTTCCTTTGCAGCCTCAGTGGTGCTCTTAAGACGGTCGAACACGGCGAAGAACTGCTCTTTCTGCCTAGCCGTGTACTTCCGGTGCACCGACTGCTTCCGTACTTTGCCCCGGGGCAAACCAGCCTTGCGGATCCATTGGTGACAGGTCATCACATTGAAACCGAGTTCCCTCGCGGCGGCACTGACATTCTGAACCCGATCGAGGGCCGCAAAGAACTGATCCTTCTGCTCCTGCGAATATCTCCGCCGCCCAGCGGGCTTCTCCCTTAAAGACGACACGGTCGTTGCAACTCCCAAAAATTCTGGGTGTTGCAACGACCGCTAGAACCCGCC
>NZ_LFQH01000094.1:0-1054 GCF_001238605.1 Arthrobacter sp. ZBG10
TGTTCCTGCGTGTACTTTCTCTTCCCCGACGCTTTCCTGATTAAAGACGGCACGGTCGTTGCAACTCCCAAAATCTAGGGGTGTTGCAACGACCGCTAGAACCCAAGGTGGGTGCCGGCGTCGGCCAAACCCTTCCTTCGTGCCGGAGCGCCGTTGTAGGGTCAGGGCGTGATCGTCCCCGATATTTCCCAGAGCGCCGAGGCTGTGGCGGAGCACTACGACGAGCTCGATCCCATCTACCGCCGCGTGTGGGGCGAGCATGTCCACCACGGATTGTGGGCGACGGGCCGCGAGACGGCAGGCGCGGCCGTTGAGGCGCTGGTGGACACGGTTGGCGACAGGCTGGGCCTCACCCCCGGCCAGGCCTGCGTCGACATCGGGTGCGGCTATGGCGCCACGGCGAGGCGGCTCGCGGTGCTGCACGGGGTCCGTGTCACCGGTTTCACGCTGTCAGAGGAGCAGGCGCGCTACGCTGCCGGCCAGCCCGTGCCCGACGTGGAAATCCGGGTCCGGGACTGGCTCGACAACGGGCTGGCCGGAGCCACCGCCGACGCCGCATGGGCTATCGAGTCGAGCGAACACATGGTCGATAAGCCCAGGTTCTTCGCCGAGGCCCACCGCGTGCTGTCGCCCGGTGGCCGCTTCGTCATCTGCGCCTGGCTGGCCGAAACGAACGCCGGCGGGTTGAAGGTCCGCCACCTGCTGGAGCCGATCTGCCGCGAAGGCCGGCTGCCCTCGATGGGCACCCGCGGGGACTACGAGGCGATGGCGACGGCGGCGGGCTTCACGGTCACCGGCTACGAGGATGTCAGCCGCCGCGTTGCCCGCACCTGGACAATCTGCGCCCTCCGGTTGGTGAAAGCCCTCCTCGTTGACCGCGAAGCCCGCCGCCTCGCCTTGAGCGCAGGCAACCGCGGAGCCGTCCTCGGCATTCCCCGCATGATCCTGGCTTACCGCTGCGGCGCGCTGCGGTACGGGATCTTCACCCTGCAGAAGGCCTAGGTGTACTCGGCCAGGACGTTGGTTGCATCGTGAAAGGGTGAAGACCTCTTAG
>NZ_LFQH01000095.1:0-12251 GCF_001238605.1 Arthrobacter sp. ZBG10
AGGTCACCGCCCGCCGTCGTACTCTTTAACGCCAAAACGCGGAGCCCCTGAGGGCTCCGCGCCTGGTTTTTGCTTACTTGCCCTCGATGGCAGCCTTCGCTGTGGGGTCCGAGTCCGTCAGGAACTTCTCGATCCGCTCCGGCTCTTCGGCTTCGCCGATGGCAGCCGAGGCCCGGCCCAGTGAGTGCAGGGCCCGCAGGAAACCGCGGTTGGGCTCGTGCTCCCACGGGATGGGGCCCACCCCGCGCCAGCCGTTGCGGCGCAGCGTGTCCAGCCCGCGGTGGTAGCCCACCCGCGAGTAGGCGTAGGAGTCGATGGTGCGCCCTTCGGCCCACGCCTCCTCGGCCAGGACGGCCCACAGCAGCGACGACGTGGGGTGCTGCGCCACCAGGTCCAGCGCTTCGTGGCCGGCCGCCAGCTGCTCGTTGACCTCGGTCTCGGCAGGCAGCAGCGTGGGCTCGGGGCCCATGAGGTTGCGGCGGAACTCATCCGACATTTAGAAGGTCTTCCCGGCCGAACCGAGCTGCTTGGTCGCTTCGACCACGCGGGCAGCGAGGCCGGCTTCGGCGGCAGCGCCCCAGACGCGGGGGTCGTAGGTCTTTTTGTTGCCGACTTCGCCGTCGACCTTCAGGACGCCGTCGTAGTTGCTGAGCATGTGGCCCGCCACGGGACGCGTGAAGGCGTACTGGGTGTCCGTGTCGATGTTCATCTTGATGGTGCCGTAGGAGACGGCGTCCGCGATTTCCTGGTCCGAGGAGCCGGAACCGCCGTGGAACACCAGGTCGAACGGGTTTTCCTTGCCGATCCGTGCACCCACCTGGGCCTGGATGTCCTTGAGGATCTCCGGGCGCAGCTTTACGCCACCGGGCTTGTAGACGCCATGGACGTTGCCGAACGTCAGGGCGGTGATGTAGCGGCCGTGCTCGCCGGCGCCCAGCGCCTCAACGGTGGCCAGTGCGTCCTCAACCGTGGTGTAGAGCTTTTCGTTGATCTCGTTCTCCACACCGTCTTCCTCGCCACCAACGGTGCCGATTTCAACTTCGAGGATCATCTTCGCGGCAGCGGTGCGCTCCAGCAGTTCGCGTGCGATCCGCAGGTTTTCCTGCAGGGTTTCAGCGGAGCCGTCCCACATATGGGAGTTGAACAGCGGGTTCCGGCCGGCCTTGACCTCGGCTTCGGAAGCAGCCAGCAGCGGCAGCACAAAGCCGTCCAGCTTGTCCTTGGGGCAGTGGTCGGTGTGCAGGGCCACGTTGACGCCGTAGTTCTTGGCCACTTCGCGGGCGAACGCCGCAAAGCCCAGGGAACCGGCAACCATGTCCTTGGTGGAAGCGCCGGACCAGTACGCGGCACCGCCGGTGGAGACCTGGATGATGCCATCAGACTCGGCGTCAGCGAAGCCGCGGAGGGCGGCGTTCAGCGTCTGCGAGGACGTCACGTTGACGGCGGGGAACGCGAAGCCGCCCGCCTTTGCACGGTCGATCATCTCGGAATAGATCTCTGGGGTTGCAATGGGCATGCTGACTCCTATGCTGTGATTCGTCTATGGGCCGATGGCCCTGGAGTAGACCGCTTACGGCTAGGCACCATCCTAGCGATATCCGCTCCGGCGCAACGTTTCGGGTCCGGCTCCGGTAACACTCCCTCGCGAGATGGCACTTCGCGGCAGTCGCGGCGTCAGGGACTGCCGTTAACTGCCATCTCGCGCCCAGCCGCGGCTTTGGAGCGCACGCCGGACCAAGGGAACGACGGCGGGACGCTCGCCTTCAAGGTGGTGGCGCCCCACACGGACTTCGATCCAGCCCAAGGCAACCGTCCGATCGTGCCGGACCAGGTCCCGCAGGTACTGTTCCCGGCCGGCGTGATGTGAGCCGTCATACTGCAGGGCGATACCCCACTCCGGGTAGGCAGCGTCCGGCCACACCTCGGGCGCGCCCCGCGGACCCCAGAGGACGTGATTCAGGGTCGGCTCAGGAAGCCCGGCCTCCACCAGGGCCAGCCGCATCCTGGTTTCCGCCGCGGAGTCGGCGCCCACCCGCACCATGTCCAGCGCCGCCCGGGCAGTCTTGATGCCCCGCATCCCCGGGTGCCGGGCGGCGATGGCGCGCAGGTCCTGGGCGCTGCAGATGGCGTCCCGGGGTACGGGGAAGCTTTTCCCGTGGGCACACACAAGGAAATCGCCCACGGCCACAAGGTCTTCCAGCGACAGCAGGGCAGCCAGGTCAAGCCAGGTCCTGGCAGGCGAGGTGAGGCGGACGCCGTCGTACTCCACCACTTCCCCGGGCAGGAACGTCAGCACGTGTCCCACCACGTTGACCCGCCGCGGAAAACTGAAGCCGCGGCGCCGGGCAAGATGGATGCGCCAATCAGCACCGCAGCCGGGCGGGAGCGGCGCACCCCACACGTGCGCTGCGGAAAGAGAGACGAGGATCGAGGTGTCGTCCAGGTCCGTGTAGGCGCGCAGTGCTGCCGCTCCGGCCGCTGCCGAAAGCAACGGAACCCGGACGCCCCGGGAAACGGTCACCAAGTCTCCCGCAGCCGTACGCGTGCGGGTCACTCCAGCCTTGTCCGAAGCCCGCAGTGAAAAGGAACCTGTGGTCAGATGGGCTGGAAGCAGGACCCTGCGCATACCTCATTCTGGTCCGCTCAAAGCACGGCTCCTGAGTTATCCACAGCCCAAGCCGTCGCCAGCACCGCGAGATGGCACTTCGCGGCAGTCCCGGGCGCTGCGACTGCCGCGAAGTGCCATCTCGCGGGGGATCGGTGGTCAGGTGGGCTGGCCAAACACGTGCCGGCGAACCCACGCGTGCATGGCGATGGCGGCCGCCGAGGCCGCGTTGATGGACCGGGTGGAACCGAACTGTTCGATCGAAAGGGTGGCGACGGCGGCCTCGTGAACTTCGGGGGTCAGGCCCGGGCCCTCCTGGCCGAAGACCAGCACGCAGTCGCGCGGCAGCTCGTAGGTTTCCAGCGGCACGGAGTCCGGAAAAATGTCCACGCCGATGATGGCCAGGCCCTCGCCCTGCGCCCAGGCCACAAAGTCGTCAACGGTGGGGTGGTGCCGGACGTGCTGGTACCGGTCGGTGACCATGGCGCCCCGCCGGTTCCACCGGCGCCGCCCGATGATGTGCACTTCCTTGGCCAGGAACGCGTTCGCGGTGCGCACCACGGTCCCGATGTTCAGGTCGTGCTGCCAGTTCTCGATGGCCACGTGGAAGTTGTGGCGCCGGGAGTCCAACTCCGCCACGATGGCCTCGTGCTTCCAGTACCGGTACTTGTCCAGGACGTTGCGGCGGTCGCCGTCCGCCAGGAGGTCAGGGTCCCAGTGGTCCCCGTCGGGCAGCTCACCTTCCCAGGGCCCGACGCCGACCTCCGCCTTGGCCTCGTGCGTGTCCTCTGGTTCGGGCTGGGGTCCGCCGGTGGTACCGGGCATTTGATTCACCCCTCAACACTAGACTGGACCTTTCGGGGTTACATCACATTCGGAGGTTAGGCATGGCAGAAGCGGACGAGGTCAAGGGATCACCGGCGGTGTATCGCAACGGCCTGGAAATCGAGTGCTGGCTCACGGACATGGACGGGGTGCTGGTGCACGAGAACCAGGCGGTTCCGGGGGCCGCCGAGCTGATCCAGCGCTGGGTGGACACGTCCAAGCGCTTCCTGGTGCTGACCAACAACTCCATTTTTACGCCCCGCGACCTGGCGGCACGGCTGCACGCGTCGGGGCTGCACGTCCCTGAGGAAAACATCTGGACCTCGGCCCTGGCCACCGCCCAGTTCCTCAAGGACCAGGTGCAGGGTTCCGGGTCCGGCAACCGCGCCTACACGATCGGTGAGGCAGGGCTGACGACGGCGCTGCATGAGGCAGGCTTTATCCTTACCGACCAGGACCCGGACTTTGTGGTCCTCGGCGAGACGCGCACGTATTCCTTCGAGGCCATCACCATGGCCATCCGCCTGATCCTGGCCGGAGCGCGCTTCATCGCCACCAACCCCGATGCCACCGGTCCGTCCAAGGACGGTCCCATGCCGGCCACCGGGGCGATCGCAGCCCTCATCACCAAGGCCACGGGCCGGGAGCCCTATGTGGTGGGCAAGCCCAACCCCATGATGTTCCGGTCCGCCATGAACCAGATCGACGCCCACTCCGAGACCACAGCCATGATCGGGGACCGGATGGACACGGACATCATCGCCGGGATGGAAGCCGGCCTGCACACGGTCCTGGTGCTCAGCGGCATCACCCAGCGCGACGAAATCGCCGCCTACCCCTTCCGGCCCAACCAGGTCCTCAATTCCGTGGCGGACCTGAAGGACCAGATCTAGAACACGGAGACGCGTCCGCCGCCCCGCGGCAGCGGAAAGTTGCTGTCCAGCAGCTCCGTGATGATGGGGCGGTAGATGTTGGGGTTCCACCCCGGGCTGGCGTGGGCGGGGGCGGCGCCCACCGTCTGCAGGCCGGACGAAACCATGTTGTCCCGGAACACCGAAGCCCAACTGGCCACCGCGGTCTGGTAGCGAACGGTCCGGTCGCCCGGGCTGCCGATGAAGGCCATCTTCGCGGTGCCCAGCTTCCCTGCGAACCTGGTGCCGTCGAAGTGGTAGATGTACGCCGATTCGGTCTGCACCAGAACGCTGGAGGGTGCGATCGGCGACAGCTGCTCCAGCGTCTGGTCCAGGATCTGGCGCCAGCTCCGTTCGTTCTTGTGGATGACCCGCTCCCCCAGCTCGTAGCTGCCGCGCAGGGCCGACGGGAACCGGAAGCCGTGCTCGTAGAGGTACACAACGCCGTCGAACCAGCTTTGGTCCAGCACGTCCGTCCGGTTAAAGGGGCTGGAGTCCAGCAGGATGAACTCCACCTGCACACCGTGGATCTCCAGCAACCGGGCCGCCACCTGGGTGGCCACCATCCCGCCGAAGCTGTGCCCGTAGAAGAAAAGCTTGGTCAGTTTCTGGGCCCGGACGTATTCGATGACGGCGATGACCACGTCGTTGATGTCCAACCCGAGGTTCGAATAGCCGACGGCGGCCAGCCGGGCCCGTTTATTCAACGCTCCCCGGAGGACATTGAGGATCCACTGGGCTTCCTCCCAGCTGGTTTTGTAGCCGGGAAAGAGGAACCAGCCGGCATCCGGATAGTAGGCGTCCGCAAAGTCGTCTGGGACGTCCAGGATCTTGTTGACGCGGCGCTGGGACTGGACCTGCCTGGTGAAGAGCATGTCCGCCGCCAGCACGCCGGCGGCGCCGGCGCCGGCGAAAAACCCGCGCCGGGAGAAGCGTTTCAGGGCAGCGGCCTCCGCCAGGTAGCGGGCCGCTGCGGACCCACGCCTGTCCTGCGGATTGACCTCCCCCTCATACGGCACACTTCTACCGTAGTCACACCCTGCGATGCCTACGCCATAGGGAGGGCTATCAGGCCGCGGCGTGCGGGTCAGCTGGCGCTTTGGCTCTCCACGGCCGGGACCCGGGAATCGTGGTCTTCCTGCCGCCGCTGCAGCTCCGCGCAGATGTCGTCGTATCTGCCCAGCAGGTCGGAGCCGGAAAACGCCTGCGGGACGTCCAGCAGTGCGAAAAGGGAATCGCTGGCGGCCAGCAGCTCGTCGTTCGAATATTCCGCCAAATTCCGGCCGTACAGCCCTTCCAACCGCTCGGCGGGGACCCTGAAGGCGCCCGAAAAGTCCGGCCCGTCCGTGGGGGTGGGGACGTCGTCGTCCACCACGGTCAGGGGCGTCCTGTGCTGTCCGCCGGTCCAGTCCTCGGCGGCTGGGGTGAGATGCAAAGCCACGCCTGAGCCGGCGGTCCCCGTCAAGGCGTTGGACTCCAGCGAGTTGAGGTCGCTGCGGAGTCCGGCCAGGGCCGAGGACTCCACGATGATGGCACGGGAAAGGTCCACGCGGATGTGCGAGCGGATGCCCATGCGGCGGACCCGCCGGATCATGTGGACAAGGTCGGCGCGGGAATCCTGGTTGAGGCTGCCGCATATCTCGATGCGGACGAGGTCAGCGGGGACGTCCAGATTAACGAGGGCGTCGAGGGAACGGTCCATAGGTACTCCAAAAAAGGGTGTCTATGGCCGACGGCTCAACCTCGATAAGCGTAACCCTCCGGCGGAGCCGGGCACAACCTCACAGGTCAGGCCGGCTGGTCCGCCTGCAGGCCCGGCTCCTGGAAGTGGGTGCGCGTCCCCATGCCACCCACGGAGTCCACCAGGGACCGGGCGATGTCCCGCAGCTTGGTGTTGCTGTTGCTGGCCGCCTCGGTGAGGATGGTGACCGCTGCTTTCTGGCTGCAGCGGTTCTGGGCCATCACGATGCCAACGGCGATGTCGATGATGGTCCGCGATTCCAGGGTGGCCCGGAGGTTCGCGGCGCTGTCCGTGTGCAGCGAGAAGCGGACGGCCAGCCGCAGCGCCTGGGAAATTTCCCGGGTGAAGCCGCGGGCCTTGGCGGTGGCTTTTTCATCAAACTTGTTGGGCACGTCGGAGTACAGGTTCAGGGCTGCCTTGGCTTCGCCCTGCAGGTTGAACGGCACGGACAGGACGGAACGCAGCCCGTGGGAGGCCACCGCCGTGGCGTAGTCGGGGCCCCAGCGGTTTTCGCGGTGGAGGTCGGGGACGTGGACTTCGCGTTCCTCCTTGGCCGCCGTGAGGCACGGGCCCTGGGAAAGGGAGTACTGGATTTCGTCCACTTCGCGTGCGGAATCGCTGCTCCAGCCGATGGTGGCGGCTTTGCGGTCCCGGAGCAGGGTGATGCCGCACAGTGCGTCGTCGCCGGTGCCGGCTACCTGGTGTGCTGAAAAGCGTGCCAGTTCGTTGAGGAAGTCCTCAAAATCCGCGCTGTCCAGGATGAGGTTCTGAACCTGGTCATTGGCAGTCAAAGGCTGTTGGGGGCTGGGCATGGTCACGTTCTCCAAGGGCTACGCACGGGTAAAGCACATGATAAATCAGCGGGCAGCCCCAGGCCAACCCCGCCGGCCGGGCAACGTAGTGCCCGGCCGGCGCCGGCTAGGAAAGTCCCAGCTCGTCCTTGCCGAACGCGAACAGGTAAGGGACGCCGGTTTCGGCTTCGATCTTTTCCTTGGCGCCGGTGTCCCGGTCCACGATGACGGCGACTGCCACCACGTTGCCGCCGGCCTTCCGCACACCCTCGACGGCGGCCAGCGCCGACCCGCCGGTGGTGGAGGTGTCCTCAAGTACCAGCACGTTCCGGCCTTCCACTGAGGGGCCTTCCACCTGCCGGCCCATGCCATAGGACTTCTGCGCCTTGCGGACCACAAACGCGTCGACGGTGCGTCCCGCGTCAACGGCGGAGTGCATCACGGCGGTGCCCACGGGGTCGGCGCCCATGGTCAGGCCACCGGCGCACTCGAAGCTGATGCCGGCGTCGTCCACCAGGCCCAGCATGACCTGGCCCACCAGCTTGGCGGCCTCGTGGTGCAGGGTAATGCGGCGCAGGTCGATGTAGTAGTCGGCTTCGGCGCCGCTGGAGAGGATCACCTTGCCGCGGACCACGGCGAGTTCCTTGATCAGTTCGAGGAGGCGGGTGCGGGCGGCGGCAGCGTCTGCGGCAGTGTCACGGGGTGAAGTCATGGGCTCCAGTTTAGTCGGGGCCGGCCGGTGCAGGAGGTTGGGTGCTGTTGACATTGCTGGCTAGGCTGGGTGGCATGCGCGAACTCCAGGCCACCATCATCGAAGAAATGGGCGTGCTGCCCCGGATTGATCCCGCCGGGGAGGTGCGCCGGCGCGTGACGTTCCTGAAGGAATACCTCCGCGCCACCTCCACCAAGGGCTTTGTGCTCGGCATTTCCGGCGGGCTGGACTCGTCGCTGGCGGGCCGGCTGGCGCAGTTGGCCGTCCAGGAACTTGAGGCCGAGGGCCTGGAGGCCAATTTTGTGGCGGTCAGGCTCCCCTACGGTGTCCAGCATGACGAGGCGGACGCGCAGGCTGCGTTGGACTTCATCAAGGCCAAAACGGAGTGGACCTTCAACATTTCCGCGGCCGTGGACGGCTTTGAGGATGAGTTCGAAAAGACGGTGGGAAGCGGAATTTCCGACTTCCACAAGGGCAACACCAAGGCCCGGACCCGGATGATCGCCCAGTATGCCCTGGCCGGTGAGCACAACTACCTGGTGATCGGCACTGACCACGGCGCCGAGTCCGTCACCGGGTTCTTCACCAAGTACGGCGACGGCGGCGCCGACATCCTGCCGTTGTTCGGCCTGAACAAACGGCAGAACCGGGCGCTGCTGGCCGAGCTCGGCGCCCCGGCGCGGGTCTGGGAAAAGGTGCCCACCGCGGACCTGCTGGACGGCACTCCCGGCCGTACCGACGAGGACGAACTGGGCCTGACCTATGACCAGATCGATGACTACCTTGAGGGCCGGGAGATTCCGGAAGCGGCGGCGGAGGCCATCGAGCAGAAGTACCTGCGGACCCGCCACAAGCGCACCGTTCCGGTGACCATCTTCGACTCCTGGTGGAAGCAGTAAGCCAGGGCTGACTTGCCGCTGGAATTCCCCATCTTTGGTGCCCGACGGCGGCGGGTTGGCCCGATAAGCCGGCACGCCGCCGTCGGGGGCCGGCAAAGCCGGGGAGACTCAGCGGGGCGGCTGGCCGGGGTCCCCGCCGGCGAGCTGCTGGCTGATGCGGTGCGCCTCCGCCATCAGCAGTCCGCCCAGTTCCTCCTGGCGCCCGCTGCGGAAACGCTGCTCAATACCGGTCAGGGATAACGCCCACGCAGGCTGGCCGGACCTGTCGAAGACGGCCGCTCCCATGCCCCAGCTGCCTTCCAGGACCAGCCCGGGATTGACCGAATAGCCGGCCTGCCGGGTCCTGGCCAGGTTGTCCCGGACCACCGCCGGAGTGTGGTGGTCGGCGAACGTTCCTGCGTGGGCGGGCCAGTTTCCCAGCAGCTCCGCCTGCTCGGATTCGGGGAGGAAGGCCATGATCGCCGTCCCGGCCGATGCCACCCCCAACGGGAACCGGACGCCCTCATGCAGCACAAAGGAGCGGACCGGGAAGCTGCCTTCCTCCCGCAGCAGGCACACAGTTTCCGTGCCCCGCCGGATGGAGAAGAACGCACTCTCCCCCGTGGCCTCGGCCAGCCGGCGCAGGCCGGGGCGGGCCAGGTCCTCCAACGGGAATCGGGTCGCAGCCACCGAACCCATCAGCAGGATTTCCGGCCCCAGCGTCCAGTTGCCGGTGGCGGGGTCGTGGTCCAGCAGCCCTTCGGCGGCCAGCGAGGACAGCAGCCGGTGCACGGTTGGCCGGGTCAGTCCGGATTCCCGGACCATACCGGCGAGGGACATGCCCCCCGCACTGCGTCCGGCCAGCCGGAGCAGTCCGGCGACCCGGCCGACAACCTGGGCTCCCTGCACGGGTCCGTTACTCATAAATCCAACTTTCTGTCCACAATATGGATAGTTGTCAGTGTAGCGTCCACACTGTAAAAACTGGCTCTGAATAGGCTTCTGGCATCCTTGACAGCGCTTCAGCCCGGCCCGTAGCGTCCATCTCCAGACAAAGTGTCCATAAAATGGATACCCATTCTCAATGAGGAGACGCCATGAAACTTCAAACATCCGCCGCCGCTGCCCTGGCGGGGGTCCTGCAGGACGGGATCACCGTGGCCGTGGGCGGGTTTGGGCTCAGCGGTATTCCCGCTGACCTGATTGAGGCCGTCAGGGATTCCGGCGTCCGGGACCTGACGGTGGTGTCCAACAACATGGGCGTGGACGGGAAGGGGCTGGGTATCCTGATCGAATCCGGCCAGGTCCGGAAGGTTATTGCCTCCTACGTGGGCGAAAACAAGCTTTTCGCCGAGCAGTACCTGGCCGGCCGCCTCGAGGTGGAGTTCACCCCGCAGGGAACCCTCGCGGAGCGGCTGCGCGCCGGCGGCGCGGGCATCCCGGCGTTTTACACCCGGACCGGCGTGGGCACGCTTGTGGCCGAGGGCAAACCGCTGGAGGATTTCGACGGCGCCACCTATGTCCGCGAGCTCGCCATCCGGGCGGACGTGGCCCTGGTCCACGCGCACACCGCGGACACCGACGGCAACCTCGTGTACCGCTACACGGCCCGGAACTTCAACCCCGTGGTGGCCACAGCAGGGCTGGTGACCATCGCAGAGGCGGAAGTGGTGGTGGAACCGGGCGCCCTCGATCCCAACCACGTTGTGACGCCCGGCGTTTTTGTCCAGCACCTGGTGCAGGCCGCCAACCGGGTCAAGGACATCGAGCAGCGCACCGTCAGGACACGCGCCGCCGCAGCCGTCCCCGCCTGAACAACACCCGCTTCCACCCACACAAAAGGAGACCCCATGGCCTGGACCAGGGATGAGATGGCTGCGATTGCGGCCGAAGAATTGAACGACGGCGACTACGTGAACCTGGGCATCGGCATCCCCACGCTGGTGGCCAACAACCTGCCCGAGGGCGTGCGGGTGGTCCTGCAAAGTGAAAACGGCCTGCTGGGCATGGGCCCGTTCCCGTTCGAGGGCGAGGAGGACGCGGACCTCATCAACGCCGGCAAGCAGACGGTGACAGTGCTCCCGGGCGGCAGCATCTTCGACTCCGCCACCTCCTTCGGCATGATCCGGGGCGGCCACGTGAAGGTCGCCATCCTCGGGGCCATGCAGGTCTCCGCCGCCGGGGACCTGGCCAACTGGACCATCCCCGGCAAGATGGTCAAAGGCATGGGCGGGGCCATGGACCTGGTCGCCGGGACGCCGCGCGTGGTGGTCCTGACCGAACACAACGCCAAGGACGGTACCGCCAAGATCGTGCCGGAATGCACCCTGCCGCTGACCGGGCTGGCGTGCGTGGACCGGATCATCAGCGACCTCGCCGTCTTTGACCTGCCGGCAGCGGACGACGGCGGCGGGCGGCTCCTCACGCTCACCCGGCTGGCGCCGGGGGTCACCGTGGCCGGGATCCGGGAAAAGACGGGGGCGGACTTCGCCGTGGCGCTGGACAGTGAAGGAGTCCCGGCATGAGCCTGCAGGAACAGTTCGGCAAGGACGTCCTCCTCACCGGGTGGGGCCACAGCCAGTTCGGCAAACTCACCGACCAGACGCTTGAGTCCCTCATCGTCCAGGTGGCCACCGAGGCGATCACCACTGCAGGCATCGAGCCCGGCCGGATCGATGAGATCTACCTGGGCCAGTTCAACTCCGGCATGATGCCGCTGGCGTTCCCGTCCTCGCTGGCCCTGCAGGTTTCGGACCAGCTGGCCAACGTCCCCGCCACCCGGGTGGAAAACGCATGCGCCTCGGGCTCGGCGGCGTTCCAGCAGGGCACCAAGTCCCTGCTGGCCGGAACGGCGAAGACGGTGCTGGTGATCGGCGCTGAAAAGATGACCCATGCCGGCGCTGACGTGGTGGGCGCGGCCCTCCTCGGCGCGGACTATGACATGGCAGGTAAGGCTTCCAGCACGGGCTTCACCGGCTTGTTTGCGGAGGTGGCCAAGCACTACGGGAAGCGTTACGGCGAGGCAGGCAACCTGGGTGACGTCCTGGGTTCCATCGCCGCGAAGAACCACCGCAATGGTGTGGACAACCCGTACGCGCAGCTCCGGAAGGACCTCGGCGAGGAGTTCTGCCGCACCGTCTCGGACCGCAACCCAATGGTGGCCGATCCGCTGCGCCGCACCGACTGCTCCCCCGTCTCGGACGGTGCCGCCGCCGTGGTCCTGTCCACGGCACCCACGGGAGGGGCCACGGACCCTGTCCGGCTGGCAGGCTTCGGCCAGGCCAACGACTTCTTCCCGGCCGACCGCCGCGACCCCACGGCTTTCGAAGCGACCCGGATGTCCTGGCAGCGCGCCCTGGGGATGGCCGGCGTCGGACTTGAGGACCTGGATTTCGCCGAAGTCCACGACTGCTTCACCATTGCCGAGCTCATCATGTACGAGGCCATGGGCCTCACCGAACCCGGCCAGGGCGCCCGCGCCGTCCGGGAGGGCTGGGTCCACAAAGACGGCAAACTGCCCATCAACGTCTCCGGCGGGCTGAAGGCGAAGGGCCATCCGGTGGGCGCCACCGGTGTGTCCCAGCACGTCATCGCCGCCATGCAGCTCACCGGGACGGCCGGCGGCATGCAGCTGGCGACCCCTCGCCGGGCTGCCGTGCAGAACATGGGCGGGGTTGGCATCGCCAACTACGTCAGCGTCCTCGAAGCCACCTGAGCGTCCGCACCTGCCACTGGACTTCCCCACCTTGGGAGCACGACGGCGGCGCGCCGCCTTCAAAAGGCGGCGC
>NZ_LFQH01000096.1:0-15278 GCF_001238605.1 Arthrobacter sp. ZBG10
ACCAGGTCCGCCTCGGCGGCGGTCTCGGACATAAAGAAGTCGCACACCACCAGGAAGTCCAGGCTGCGAAGGCCCGCGATGACGGCGTTTGCATCGGGGGAGGCCACGGCGATGTTGGAGGCGTGGACAAACAGGCAGTGCACCCCGTCCGGCTGGCCCAGGGACTTAAGCAGCTGCACGGCCGGGAGCCCGGGGCCGGGGATGAGGCTCTCCGGCACGCCCCACACCCTGGCCACGTGGGCCCGGGCGGCGGGGTCGGTGATCTTGCGGTAGCCCGGGAGCTGGTCGGCCTTCTGGCCGTGCTCGCGCCCGCCCTGGCCGTTGCCCTGGCCGGTCAGGGTGCCGTAGCCGCTGCGGGCTGAGCCGGGCAGGCCCAGCAGGAGGCTGAGGTTGATGGCGGCCGTGGCGGTATCTGTGCCGTCCACGTGCTGTTCCACGCCGCGGCCGGTGAGGATGTAGGCCCCGCCCCGGGTGGCTCCGGCGGCGAGCCGCCGGGCGGTTTCGCGGATCAGGTCCGCCGGGACCCCGGTGAGGCCCTGGACCCGTTCCGGCCAGAAGGCGCTGACGCTCCGGGCCACGGCGCTGTAGCCGGAGGTACGGTCCGCCACGTAGGTGGTGTCCACCAGTTTTTCGGCAATGACCACGTGGGCGATGCCCAGCAGGAGGACCAGGTCGGTGCCCGGCAGGGGCTGGAGGTGGAGGCCGGCGCCGTCGGCGGTGAAGTCGGCAGTGGCCGAGCGCCGCGGGTCCACCACGATCAGGCCGCCGGCGTCGCGGGCGCCCTTGAGGTGCTGGACGAAGGGCGGCATGGTTTCGGCCACGTTGGAGCCGAGCATCAGGATGGTGGCGGCGGTGTCCAGGGCAACGAGTGGGAACGGCAGGCCGCGG
Source organism: Arthrobacter sp. ZBG10 (assembly GCF_001238605.1). Classification (NCBI taxonomy): domain Bacteria; kingdom Bacillati; phylum Actinomycetota; class Actinomycetes; order Micrococcales; family Micrococcaceae; genus Arthrobacter; species Arthrobacter sp. ZBG10. Next base: position 889 of record NZ_LFQH01000096.1, read on the forward strand.
TCCACACCGAAGGCCCGCATCCCGGCGGCTGCTGCGGAGGACATGCAGAACCGGCCGTTGTAGTCGATCCGGGAGGTGCGCAGAGCCAACCGGGCGAACTTGCCCAGCATGTAGGCCTTTTCGTTGGTGAGCCCGCCGCCGCCGAAGACACCCACGGCATCCGCGCCGTAGCGGGCCTGCGTGGCCTGCACGGCATTGGCGGCCAGCTCCAGGGCGTGGTCCCACGTGATGGGGCGGTGGACGCCGTCGGGCCCTTTGAGGAGCGGCTCGGTGACCCGGCCCGGGTGGTTCAGCAGCGAGGCGGAGGTCCAGCCCTTGCGGCACAGGCCGCCCTTGTTGGTGGGGAAGTCGCGGCCGGCCACGTCCAGGACGGGGGCTGCCGACGGTGCGGGAGGAATCAGGGTCACGGGGACCGGCCCCGGCGTTGACGCCGGGGCCGGATCCGCGGGGGAGGTCAGCGTCATGGCGCACTGCAGGGCGCAATAAGGGCAGTGCGTGTCGGCGCTTGTGGTCATGTTAGACGTGTCCCATCGCATTTCGGTTGGCGTTGCGGATGTAGAAGAACCAGCAGACCACCAGCATCAGGACGTAGGCCCCCACGAAACCGTAGAAGGCCGGGGTGTACGAGCCGGTGGCCGTGTTGGAGGCGTTGAGCACCTGCGGAATCACGAACCCGCCGTAGGCGCCGATCGCCGAGATCAGGCCCAGGGCCGAGGACGCCAGCCGCTGGGTTGCCACGGAGTTGGCGCCCTTCCGGGCGGCGCGGCTGGAGATGGCGAAGATGACCGGGATCATTCGGTACGTTGCGCCGTTTCCGAAGCCGCTGGCAGTGAAGAGCATCAGGAACAGGACCAGGAAGAGCCAGAAGTTCTTCAGGGGCAGCGTCCAGATCATGGTCAGGGTGATGACGGCCATGGCGGCGAAGGCCGCGACGGTCATCCGGGCGCCGCCCATGCGGTCAGCCATGCGGCCGCCGTAGGGGCGGGCCAGGGAGCCCACCAGCGGGCCGAGGAAGGCCAGCGACAGGGCCACGGTGCCGATCCCGATGGAGGAGAAGGCCGGGAAGTAGTCCTTGATCAGTTTCGGGAAGACACCGGCGAAGCCGATGAACGAACCGAAGGTGCCGATGTACAGCAACGCCATGATCCACAGGTGCGGTTCCTTCAAGGCTGCCACGGAACCGGCGATGTCGCCCTTGGCGCTGGTGAGGTTGTCCATGTACTTCCAGGCGCCAAACGCGGCGATCAGGATGAAGGGAACCCACATCCAGCCGGCCAGTGGAAGGTTGACGGTGCCCACTGCAAGGAGGGTGATGACGATCGGGACGGCAAGCTGCGCGACGGCGGCGCCCATGTTTCCGCCGGCCGCATTCAGGCCCAGTGCCCAGCCCTTTTCCCGGGCCGGGTAGAAGAAGGTGATGTTGGCCATGGAGCTGGCGAAGTTGCCGCCGCCGAAGCCTGCCAGCGCCGCCACCAGGAGCATCACGCCAAACGGGGTTTCCGGGTTGGAGACGCAGAGCGCCAGTCCCGTCGCTGGGATCAGGAGCAGCAGGGCCGAGACGATGGTCCAGTTGCGGCCGCCGAAGCGCGGAACCATAAACGTGTAAGGGATGCGGAGCGTTGCGCCCACCAGGCTGGGCATGGAGATGAGCCAGAAGATTTCCGAGGTGCTGAACGTGAAGCCTGCGGCCGGCAGCTGGACCACCACGATGGACCACAGCTGCCACACCACAAAGCCAAGGAATTCGGCGAAGATGGACCAGTTCAGGTTGCGGCGGGCGATGGCGCGGCCGCCGGACTCCCATTGTTCCTTGTTCTCGGCATCCCAGTTGGCGATCCAGCGGCCGGGGCGGAATTCAAGGGCGGGAGCGGCGGTGGTGCCGGCAGTGCCGGGCTGTGCGCTGGCGGCTGCGGACCCATTGACCTCGGTGAGATCAAGGGAATTTCCGGTGCCGGCATCAGCGGTGCGATCGACAGTCACGGGTTACCTCCTTCGGGGGATGTTGTTCCTCCAAGGTAGGTAAGGCGCGTTTCGCGGACCGACCCGCTTTGTTAACGCGCTGTGACATTTGCCTATCGGGCCCCCTGGGGCAGCGTTAGGCGAAGGCCGAAGTGCGGGAAATGAGACACATCCCACACGTCCGCATTGTGGACCTTTCGTCCATTGACTGGACTGGGGGAACTAATATTGAACTCTGATTATTTCGAGCCGGGCCAGTCCGATGGTTCCGGCCGCTCCTGATGAAAGCGTTTACTATGTCTTCCACCGATACCTCCACGGTGCCGGGCCAGCCGCAGCCGGTGAATTCCCGTGGCCGCGTGATCGTGGCCAGCCTGATTGGCACCACAGTCGAGTTCTACGACTTCTACGTGTACGCCACCGCCGCGGTGCTCGTTTTCCCGCAGCTGTTCTTCCCCAACCAGAACGAAACCACTCAGCTGCTCAGCTCCTTCGCAGTTTTCGGCGTGGCTTTTGTGGCCCGCCCGCTCGGTTCAATCGTCTTTGGGCACTTCGGTGACAAGTTCGGCCGCAAGGGCACCCTGGTGGCCTCTCTGCTGACCATGGGCATTGCCACGTTCCTGATCGGCTGCCTGCCCACAGCGAAGGTGGAGGGCTGGGAGTTCTGGGCCCCCGCCCTGCTGGTGGTGATGCGCTTTGCGCAGGGCCTTGCCCTCGGCGGCGAATGGAGCGGAGCTGCCCTCCTGGCCACCGAGAACGCCCCGGCCAACAAACGCGCCATCTACGGGACGTTCCCGCAGCTGGGTGCCCCCATCGGGTTCATTATCGCCAACGTCATCTTCCTGGTGGCCAGCTACACTCTGACCCCGCAGGCCTTTATGGACTGGGGCTGGCGTGTGCCGTTCCTGCTCAGCGCCGTGATGGTCATCATCGGCCTGTACGTCCGGCTCAAACTGATCGAAACCCCGGCGTTCACCAAGGTGCTCGAATCCAATGAAGTGGCCAAGCTGCCGCTGGCCCGCGTCTTCAACACCAGCTGGCGTCCGCTGATCCTGGGCACGTTCATCATGCTCGCCACTTACGTGCTCTTCTATCTGATGACCACATTCACCCTGACCTACGGCACCCGCGCCAGCAGCCTGGATGCGGCCAAGGCCGCAGCGGAGAAGGCAGGCAAGCCGATGACCGAGGCCGCGGCCGCAGCCTTTGTTCCCGGCCTGGGGTTCACCCGCAACGACTTCCTCTGGATGCTCATTGCCGGCGTGGTGTTCTTCGGTATCTTCACCCTGGTCTCCGGCCCCCTGGCAGAGAAGTACGGCCGCCGCAAGATGCTGCTGGCCGTTACCGGCGGCATCCTGGTCTTCGGCCTGCTTTTCGTCCCGCTGTTCAGCGGCGGGTTCGTGGGCACCATGGCGCTGCTGGTCATCGGCTTCTCCCTGATGGGCCTCACCTTTGGCCCCATGGGCGCGCTGCTGCCCGAACTGTTCCCCACCAACGTGCGGTACACCGGTTCAGCTGTCAGCTACAACGTCTCCAGCATCCTCGGCGCAGCGGTGGCACCGTTCATCGCCGTGGCACTGTGGGAGCTGGCTGACGGCAGCCCGGTCCTGGTGGGTGTCTACCTCAGCGTGATGGCCGTCCTGACGCTCATCGCCCTGTTTGTGAGCAAGGAAACCCGCGACCTGGACTACGAAAACAACGTGGCCTGACCTGCGCGGCAGCCTGCGGAAATGCCCGGCGCGGTCCTTTGGGACCGGCCGGGCATTTTTATGCCCCGGTGGCGTAACGGGCCACGAAGTTCCGCAGCACCCCCATCGGCTCGGTGACCGTAAACCGGCGGGCGTTGGCCATCAGCTCGCCGGCCGAGTCCGGCGGGAAGTAACCGGCGTTCCGGTAGATGTCGATCCTGGTGACCAGCCCGTCCACGTCGAGCTCGGGATGGAACTGCGTGGCGTAAAGGTTGGTGCGGATCCGGAACATGTGCACAGGACACGTTGCGGAGCTGGCCAGCAGCACTGCGTGCGGCGGCAGGGTGGTGCAGGCCTCCTTGTGCCCGGTGAAGGCCGTGAAGGTCCCGGGCATGCCGGCCAGGAGCGGATCTGCCAGGCCGGCTTCGGTGAGTTTGATCTCCACCCCGCCCAGCGGCTCGCCGTACGTCCTGTCGATGACGGCACCCTGGTGCCGGCCCAGCGTCCCCACCCCGTAGCAGGCGCCCAGGAACGGAAAGTCCCGGGCCACCAGCTCATCCAGGAGTTGCGCCAGTTCGCTTTCCACCCGGTGCTGGACCGCTGACTTCTGCGTGTCCGGATCGCTGGAGGTGAACGGGCTGCCGCCCACGATCACCCCGGAATAGCCGGCCAGGTCCAGCTCCGGCAGGGGAGCGGCTTCCATCCTGACGCGGTGCAGCTGGTGGGGTTCGAGCCCGCCGTACTTCAGGTAGGCGGCGTACTCGTCATCGGCGGCGGCGTCCTCGGCCCGGGACGCGAGCAGCAGGAAGGGCAGCATTGGCTCAGCTGTGGGCGGGCTGCGCCAGGGAGCGGCGGGCCTGCGGACGGGCTGCGGGGTCGGCGTGGCGGTGCAGCAGCTTCCAGTAGCCCTCTTCGCGGCGGAAGATGCTGGTGACGCGGAGCGCGAATTCCTCGGGGGCTGCGGCGCCGTCCAGGCGGGCGCGGAAGTGCTCGGTCTCCACCAGGTAAGCGGTATCCCGCGCCGTGTAGGAGGTGATGGTGTCAAAACCAAGCATCTCGCCGTCCTGGAACTGCCGTGCGGCTTGGTCCAGCCGGGCCTCCACCTGGGCCCAGCCCCTGGCGATGCCGCCGAACGGGTTGGCCAGGGTGACGTCGTCCAGGCGTGAGTACAGCTCCTTCAGCGGGGCAGGATCGCCCTGCGTGATTCCCGGCACCGCCAGGTGGTAGCGGGCAACTTCTTCTTCAAAACTGGGTGCAAGCATGGTGCCTTCCGGGGCCCGTCAGTCTTCGATGGTGGCGATGACGGCGCCGGCGGCAACCGTTTCGCCGGCAGCAGCGGTGAGGCCGGTGATGGTGCCCGCGCGATGGGCAGTGAGGGGCTGCTCCATTTTCATCGCTTCCAGGACAACCACCAGGTCACCTTCGGCAACAACGTCGCCTTCAGCCACTGCCACCTTCACGATGGTCCCCTGCATGGGCGAGGTCAGGGCGTTGCCGCCTGCTGCCACGGCGCCGCCGCCGGAACGGGACCGCTTTTTGGCCTTGGCGGGTTTGGCGGTGCCGCCGCCGGAACCGATGGAACCCAGGGACGCGGGCAGGACCACCTCAAGGCGCTTGCCACCCACCTCAACCACCACGCGCTGCCGTTCGCCGGCGTCGGGCGTTTCCGTCTCCGTGCCGGTGGGGGTCCAGGCGGGAATGTCGTTGACAAACGCCGTTTCGATCCAGCGGGTGTGGACCGTGAACGGACCCTCCGCGGGTGCGAAGTCCGGGTTGGTCACAACGGCAAGGTCGAAGGGGATCACGGTGGGAATGCCTTCCACCACCATCTCGGACAGGGCCCGGCGCGAGCGCTGCAGGGCCTGGGCGCGGGTGGCGCCCGTGACTACGAGCTTGGAGAGCATGGAGTCGAAGTTGCCGCTGATCGCGTCGCCCTGTTCCACGCCGGAATCAACCCTGACACCGGGACCGGTGGGGTTCACCAGGCGGGTGATGGTGCCGGGGGCGGGCATGAAGTTGCGGCCCGGGTCCTCGCCGGTGATCCGGAACTCGATGGAGTGGCCCCGGACCTCGGGGTCGCCGTAGCCGAGTTCCTCGCCACGGGCCAGCCGGAACTGCTCACGGACCAGGTCGATGCCGGTGACTTCCTCGGAAACGCAGTGCTCCACCTGGAGGCGGGTGTTGACCTCCAGGAAGGAGATGGTGCCATCCTGGCCCACCAGGAATTCGCAGGTGCCTGCCCCCAGGTAGCCGGCCTCTTTGAGGATGGCCTTGGACGACTCATAGAGGCGCTGGTTCTGCTCGTCCGTGAGGAACGGCGCGGGGGCCTCTTCCACGAGTTTCTGGTTCCGGCGCTGGAGGGAGCAGTCACGGGTGGAGACCACCACAACGTTGCCGTGGGCATCTGCCAGGCACTGGGTTTCCACGTGCCGGGGTGCGTCCAGGAAACGCTCGATGAAGCATTCGCCGCGGCCGAAGGCGGCGACGGCCTCACGGACTGCGGATTCGAAGAGCTCGGGGATTTCCTCGCGGGTGCGGGCCACCTTGATGCCGCGGCCGCCGCCGCCGAAGGCCGCCTTGATGGCAACGGGCAAACCGAACTTGTCTACGAACGCGAGGATTTCCGCGGCCGATTCCACCGGATCGGCGGTGCCGGGGACCTGCGGGGCGCCGACCTTTTCGGCGATGTGGCGGGCCTGGACCTTGTCGCCGAGGGCCGAAATCGCCTCGGGGGAAGGGCCGATCCAGGTGATGCCGGCCGCAATCACCTGGGCGGCGAAGGCGGCGTTTTCGGCGAGGAAGCCGTAGCCGGGGTGGATGGCGTCGGCACCGGAGGCCTTGGCGGCGTCGATGATCTTGTCCATCACCAGGTAGGACTCGGCGGCGGTGTTCCCGCCGAGTGCGAAGGCCTCGTCAGCAAGGCGGACATGCAGTGCATCACGGTCCGGATCGGCGTAGACGGCCACGGACGCGATGCCCTCATCGCGGGCTGCCCGGATGATGCGGACGGCGATTTCACCGCGGTTGGCGATCAGCACCTTGGTGATGGCTGACGGCGTGGGACCTGCGGACTGCTCGAAATTTGCTGACAAGGCGTCTCCTTCTTTCCTTCAGGGAGCCTAGCGCGGTTTTGGAGGTTCCGCCGATATTACTTGCGGATTCCGCGTGTAAAGTACCCAGCCCTTGTAGGGAAGCTACAAGACTGCCGGAAAACTTCCGGTTCAGGGGGCGGGCCACAGGTCGGTGATCCGCACCTGCGCCTGGGCCAGCAGGCCCCGCAGCGTGGACACGGACAGGCCAACGACGGCGTGCGGGTCGCCGTCAACCTTGCTGATGAAGGCCCCGCCCAGGCCGTCGATGGTGAAGGAACCGGCGCACAGGAGCGGCTCCCCGGTGGCGATGTACGCGTCAATCTCTTCAGGTTCCATGTCCAGGAAGGACACCCCTGCGGAGGCCACCGTCCCCAGGGTGGCCCCCGTCCCGGTCTCTGTGCCGTCGTCGGGATCGGTGTCCCGGCAGTCCACCAGCCAGTGGCCCGTGTGGAGGACGCCGGTGTTTCCGCTCATCCGCAGCATCCGTTCCCGCGCCACCTCGGCCGTGTAGGGCTTGCCGTGCGCCTCGCCGTCGAACTCGAAGACCGAGTCGCAGCCCAGCACCAGGGCCCCGTCGGCCTCCGGGAGCGCTGCCACTGCCTCGGCTTTGGCGCGGGCCAGCAGCAGCGCTGTATCGTGCGGATCCGTGATCCCGTAGCGTGCCTGGACGGCGTCCTCGTCCACATCCGAGACCAGGACGGTGTGCCGGATGCCGGCCTCGGTGAGGAGTTTGGTGCGGGCGGGGGACTGGGAAGCCAGGATCAGACGGGTCACGGATTCAGCCTAGTGGACCGGTTCGGCCGTCCTGGCCGCAGTGTGCTCCAGCTTTTCCAGCTTGGCGCCTTCCACGTCCACGTCCGGCAGGATGCGGTCCAGCCACCGGGGCAGCCACCAGGTCTTTTCACCGAGGAGGTACATGATGGCCGGGACGATGGTCATCCGGACCACAAAGGCATCCAGCAGCACACCGAAGGCCATGGCGAAGCCCAGCGGCCGGACCATTGTCAGGTGGCTGAAGATGAAGCCGGCAAAGACGCTGACCATGATGATGGCTGCAGCGGTCACCACGGCTGCCGCGTGCCGGAAACCGATCCGGACGGCGGCCTTGGCCGGGGCGCCGTGCATGTAGGCCTCCCGCATGCCGGAGGCGATGAACACCTGGTAGTCCATGGCCAGGCCGAACAGGACGCCGATCAGGATGATCGGCAGGAAGCTCAGCACGGCGCCCGGGTTCGCAACGTCGAACACGCCACCCAGCCAGCCCCACTGGTAAACGGCCACCACGGCGCCGAACGCTGCGGCCAGCGACAGCAGGAACCCACCGGTGGCCAGGAGCGGCACCACGATGGAGCGGAACACCAGCAGGAGCAGGACCAGGGAGAGGCCGACGACGATCGCCAGGTAAGGGGGCAGCGCGTCGCCCAGCTTGGTGGAGACGTCCACGTTGCCTGCGGTCTGGCCGGTCAGGCCCATGGCCACCCCGTAGTCGGACTGGATCTCGTCATTCAGGCCGCGGAGTTCAGCCACCACCTGGACGGTGCTGGCGCTGGCCGGGCCTTCCCGGGGGATGACCTGGAAGACGGCGGTGCGGCGGTCCTCGCTCAGCGCGACGGGAACAGCGGCCACAACGTTGTCCACGGCGCGGAGCTTGTCCGCCACGTCGTACTGCAGGGTCTGGGCCTGTGCCTCGTCGAGGTTGGCCGGGAATTCGCCGACGGCCACGATGGGGCCCGTGACGCCTTCGCCGAAGCTGCGGGCGGTCAGGTCGTACGCCTGGTAAGCCTCGGAGTCCACGGGTTCGGAACCGCCGTCGGGCAGGGCCAGCTGAAGCTGCGTGGCGGGCAGGGCGAGGGTGCCCAGGAGGAGCACTCCGGCGACGAGGGCCAGGACGGGATGCTTGGTGACCAGCCCGCCCCAGCCGCGGGTGCTGCGTTCGCGGTCGGTGGCTTCGTCGGCGGCCTCGTGGCCGGGCTCGGCGTTGTGGGCTTCCGCTTTGGCCCAGGCGCGCCGGGAGATGATGCGGCGCCCGATCAGGGACAGCATGGCGGGGGTCAGGGTGATGGCCACCAGCACGGCCACCGCGACGGTGCCGGCTGCTGCCAGGCCCATCACGGTGAGGAACGGAAGGCCGGGAACCACCAGGGCGGCCAGGGCAATGATGACCGTCAGGCCTGCAAAGACCACGGCGTTGCCGGACGTGCCGGTGGCGCGGGCCACCGACTCACCGGGCTCCATGCCGGCCAGAAGCTGGGTACGGTGCCGGTTGACGATGAACAGTGAATAGTCGATGCCCACCGCCAGGCCCAGCATGAGGGCGAGCATGGGTGAGATGGAGCTCATGTCGAACAGGCCCGAGAGGGCGAACGTGATGCCGACGCCAACGCCGACGCCCATGATGGCCATCAGCAGGGGCAGGCCGGCGGCGATCAGGGTGCCCAGCATGATGATCAGCACCAGGGCGGCCACGGCGATGCCGATGATTTCCGCGGCGCCGAAGAGCTCGGAGATGTCCTCGGTGATTTCCTTGCTGGCGTAGGCGGTGACACCGGCCTCCGAGGTTTCGTGGGCGATCTGCTGGACCTCTTCGCGGACGGCGGGGCTCAGGCCGTTGATGGAGGTGTTGAACTGCACCTGGGCCACGGCGGCGCGGCCGTCTTCGGAGACAAAGCGGATGGCTTCGGACGCTTCGGCCTGGCGCTCGCCGAGTGCAAGCTTGGCCTTGCTGGCCTCAAGTTCCTGGGTGCCGGCGTCGAGCTTGGCCTGGCCGTCTGCCAGTGCTGCCTTCTGCTGGCCCAGCCGGGCCTCGATGGTGGCAGCGTCAGCGCCGGCAGCGGTGAGCTGCTGTTCTGCTGCCGCCAGCTGTGCCTGGCCGGCCTGGAGCTCCGTGCGGGAGGCGTCCAGCTGGGCCTGGCCTGCTGCAAGCTGCTGCTCGCCGTCGGCAATGGCCTGCCCTGCCTGGTCCACCTGGGACTGGGTGGCGAACGGGTCCACGGTGCCGCGCACGTCAGGCAGCTCTTGGAGCTTCTTCAGCGCATCGGTGACAGCGGCCCGGCTGTCATCCGTAAAGCCGCCTTCCGGGGCTTCAAAAACGATCGTTGCCGTGCCGCCGGAAGCCGACGGCAGCTCCTTCTGGAGTTTGTCCGCGATGCGCTGGGTTTCAGTGCCGGGGATCTGGAAGTTGTTGGACAGCGTGCCGTGGAAAGCGGCTGCGGAACCGCCCACGGCCAGGAGCACGGCGATCCAGAGCGAGAGGACCAGCCAGCGGCGGCGGTACGAGAATTTGCCGAGGCGGTAGAGAAGCAGTGCCATGGTGGGGACCGATCTGATCAGGAGGAACGGGAAAAGGAGGGGAGGGTGGCAGCCGTCGGTGCGCCGGCGGTGAACCCGGAGTCCAGCAGGGCCATGGAATCAATGAGCAGTTGCCGGAGTTCGGCCAGGGAGGCCGGGGACAGGTCCTGGCCGCGCCGGCTGAACCACGCCTCCATGGCGGCCTTGCCGCAGGAGATCACCGAGCCGGCCAGCGCCCTGATGTACAGCTCGTCCGAGGCTGCCGGGGTGGCTGACAAGCGGTCCCGGGCCACGGCGAACACCTGTTCGCGGCAGTATTCCCAGGCTTCGAGCTCGGTGTGAGCCATCAGCGGGCTGGACTGGGTGAGCGAAAACAGTTCGGCCAGCGGTGCCACCGTCTGCGGATCCGCGAGGGCCATCAGTGCTGCCTGTGCGGATTTGAGGATCGGCTCGTCAGTGGGGCGGAGCTTCAGCTGCGAGATGGCGGACTCCAGGAAGCCATGCGAGATGGCGGCGAGGGCCGCGTCCGTGCTGCTGAAGTAGTTGAAGAAGGTACGCCGTGAAATGCCCGCCGCCGCGGCGATGTCCTCCACGGTGAAGTTGCCGGGGCCGGCGGAACGCAGGAGCCCCAGCGAGGCGTCGATGATGGCCTGGCGCGTGGCGGCCTTGTTCAGCTCGCGCCGGGTTGGGCCGGCCGCTGGTTCAGGCGGAACGGAAGGGATCACGGAATTACACTACGTGCAACTTTGCACTCTGCGCAACTTGCATTCACAGCAGAATGAAAGGTTCCCAACAGGCTCCCCTGAACCCCGCGGCGCAGGCTTGAACTGTCCCGGCAGGGATGGAAGTTCCAGCAGCCGTCAACGGACGGCGGATCCAGGAGACTCTTAAATGTCACGCACAAAGAAATTGACCCTCGGCCTGTCAGCCACGGCGTTGGCCCTTGCGGCCGGCATCGGAGTTGCCGGCATGGCCTCCGCCACCACAACACCCACACCGTCCCCAAGCGCCAGCTCCACCGCTCCTGCTGATGGCGGCACGGGCACCGATTCGGGCGCTCCTGGTGGAATGGGCAGGCATGGCGGTCACGGCGGGCCCGGCGGTGCAGGAGCATCAGCCTCTGCCTTGGCCGAAAAACTCGGCGTGGAGGAAGCCAAGGTCAGCGACGCCCTGCAGGCGTTCCGTGAGGCCAACAAGCCACAGAAGCCGGCTGACGGCACCAAGCCTGCGGAAGGGACCAGTCCCGATGAGTCGGCCCGGGATACTGCCCTGGCGAAATCGCTCGCCGAGGCCCTGGGCATCGACGAAGCCAAGGTCACTGCGGCGCTGTCGGAGCTCCGGACCGCTGCGCAGGCGGACCGGGCAGCGGCGTTGAAGACACGGCTGGACCAGGCCGTCACCGACGGCAAGCTCACCCAGGCCGAAGCGGATGCCGTCACCAAGGCTGTGGAGAGCGGCGTGATTGGCGGCGGCGGACGCTGATGGGCTGAAGGTTCCTTAACGAGGGACGTCCCCGGGATGATTCCCGGGGACGTCCTCGATCAGCACCGCAGTGGCACGCCGGTATCAGGCGCGGGCGTCCTGCAACTCGCGGGGAGTGGTGTCGGTGCTGGTGCCGTCCGTGGCGGCAGTGTCGTCGTCGTTGTTGTCATCGACGAACGGGGTGCCGTTACGCGGGGCGTTGTACAGGGACTCGTCCAGGATTCCCTGCCGCTTGGCCACAATGGTGGGGACCAGGGCCTGGCCCGCCACGTTGACGGCCGTGCGGCCCATGTCCAGGATGGGGTCGATGGCCAGGAGCAGGCCAACGCCTGCCAGCGGCAGGCCCAGGGTGGAGAGGGTCAGCGTGAGCATCACCACGGCGCCGGTGGTGCCGGCAGTGGCGGCGGACCCGAGCACGGAGACCAGTGCGATCAGCAGGTACTGGCTGAAGTCCAGCTGGACCCCGAAGAACTGGGCCACAAAGATGGCGGAGATGGCCGGGTAGATGGCTGCGCAGCCGTCCATCTTGGTGGTGGCGCCCAGCGGGACGGCAAAGGATGCGTAGGCGCGGGGGACACCCAGGCTGCGCTCGGTGACACGCTGCGTGAGCGGCAAGGTACCCACGGAGGACCGGGAAACGAAGGCCAGCTGCACGGCCGGCCAGACGCCGGAGAAGTACTGCTTGATGGACAGCCCGTGGCTGCGGACCAGGATGGGGTAGACCACAAAGAGCACCAGGGCCAGGCCCAGGTAGATGGCCACGGCAAACTTGCCCAGGGAACCGATGGTGTCCCAGCCATATACGGCGACGGCGTTGCCGATCAGGCCCACGGTGCCCAGCGGCGCAATGCGGATGATCCACCAGAGGACTTTCTGGATTACGGCCAGGGCGGAGGCGTTGAGGGCCAGGAACGGCTCGGCGGCCTTGCCGACCTTCAGGGCAGCCACACCGATGGCGATGGCGATCACCAGGATCTGCAGGACGTTGAAGCTCACGGATGTTGTCACCGCGCCGGACTCGGCCACGCTGGAGCTGGCGCCGAGGCCCAGGAAATTTTTGGGGAAGAGACCGGTGAGGAATGCCCACCAGTTACCAACTGATGAAGGAGCCTTGCCCTCGCCGGTGATCCCGGTGTTGGCGCCCGGCTGCAGCAGGACGCCAAGGCCGATGCCGATCAGCACGGCGATCAGGGACGTAATGGCGAACCACAGCAGCGTGTTCCATGCCAGCCGCGCAGCGTTGGAGACCTGGCGGAGGTTGGAGATGGAACTGACAACAGCAGTGAAAATCAGGGGGACAACGGCGGTCTGCAGCAGGGCCACATAGCTGGACCCGATGGTCTGCAGTGTGGCGCCGAGGCCGTTGGGGGCCTCCTTGGTGCTGCCGGTGTACTTGGCCAGCAGGCCGAGGCCCAGGCCAACAATCAGGGCGGCGATGATCTGGAAGCCGAACGATCCAGCCCACTTGGGGAGCTGGAAGCCGGTCTTTCCTGCGGAATCTGAGGGGCGGGTTTGAGTGCTCACTCGAATACGCTAGGCCCGGGTCCACTATCACGGCGAAAGCATGTTGAGAAATGTTACGTGGGTGGAAAGTCGATTTGCGTCGCCAGGGGCCTGGAACCGGCGTCAGTGCCGGGGATTGTGAAGTTATTCCCGTCTGGGGTGTAACAAAGGTCATGCAGCCGCGGGGTTAGTGTTGCCTCCATGTCACAAACCATTGTTGTTGCAGGCGCCACCGGAGACCTCGGCGGACGCATCATCCGCTCCCTGCTGGCCGAAGGCGCGGGCGTCCGCGCGCTGGTCCGGCCAGGTAAGGCAATCCCGGGGGTGCTGCAGGAGGCAGGCGTCAGCGTGGTGCAGGTGGATTATCTTGATGCATCAACGTTGAAGGATGCGCTCGCGGGCGCTGACGCAGTGGTCTCGGCGCTCAGCGGGCTGGCCCCGGTGATGCTGGAGACCCAGACCCGGCTGCTGATGGCGGCCGTGGCCGCGGGCGTCCCGCGGTTCATTCCCTCCGACTATGCGGTGGACTTCACCACCATCAAGGAAGGGTCCAACCGCAACCTGCAGTGGCGGCGCGAATTCCGGAAGATTGTGGATGCGGCACCCATCCGGGCCACATCTGTGCTCAGCGGGGCTTTCGCCGACATGCTGACGGGGGTGGCGCCGCTGATCCTGTTCCGGCAAAAGCGCGTCCTCTTCTGGCGCGACGCGGACCAGCCGATGGCGTTCACCACCATGGACGATGTTGCCGGCTACACCGCCAAAGCGGCACTCGACCCGGAGGCGCCGCGGTTCCTGCGCATCGCCGGGGACACGGTCTCATCGCGGGAGCTGGCAGCGATCATGACGGACATCAGCGGCACGCAGTACAGGACGCTGTATGCCGGCAGCATCGGATCCCTGCGCCTGATGGCGCGGGTTGGCCGGATGCTGGCCAAACCTTCGACTGACCTTTACCCTGCCTGGCAGGGCATGCAGTACTTCGGCAACATGTTCAGCGGTGACGGGGCCTTCCACACCCTGGACAACGACCGTTACGGTTCCCGGCAGTGGACCTCCGCGCGGGAGGTACTCCGCGCCCGCTGACCAAGTCTTGCCTTGCTCTGCCTTACGAAGCCTGTTCAGGCCACCTGACCGGCGCTTCGACGCCGCTGGAATCTTCGCCGGGCGAGCTGGCGGAGCGTGCGGGTGTTGGGTTCCGGTGCCTCGGGTCCGGGTCCGGGTCTGGCGGCCCGGCTTGCCGGCTGGGGCGGGCGCTGTGGTTTTCTGCTGCTGCTGATTGATGTGCCTGGTGGTGGGGGTGCGGTGGAGTGGTAGGTGTGGCCGGTGGGGGTGGTGAGTTGGGTGTGGTGCCTGGGTCGGCCTTGGGGTGGGGGTG
>NZ_LFQH01000097.1:0-42678 GCF_001238605.1 Arthrobacter sp. ZBG10
CCAACAACCATGGGGCCAACGCCCGTCATGGGGTCCCCCTCCCCCGGCCTGGCAGGGAGGTCCGGCCGGCGGCGCACCTTACGGCCAGCCCCGCTACATGGCACCGCCGAAACCCGGCACTGTCCCGTTGCGTCCATTGCTCTTCGGGGAAATCATGGACGGTTCCTTCCAGACCATCCGTCGTAACGCCAAGGCCATGCTCGGCGCCGGCCTCCTCGCGCAATCGTTGATCTACATCCTTACGGCGCTCCTGACCGCAGGCGCCGCCGCCGGAACCCTTTTCAATCCGGGGTGGGCGGACAACGCCACCGCAGCGGACTTCGCCGCCCTGGGGTTTGGGTTTGTGGGCGGGATCGCTGTTGCCGCGGTTTTGTCCGTTTTGGTGGCCACGATCCTGCAGGGCGCCATGGTGGTCCCGGTGGCCCGTGGGATCCTGGACCGCCGCACGGGCTTCCGCCAGATGTGGCAACTGGCCAGGTCCCGTACCGGAGCGCTCGTCAGGCTGGCGCTGGTGTACCTCGGCGCCGGCGTAGTCGCTGTCCTGATCCCCGTAGGCGTGGCTGCGCTGGTGATCAGCACCATGGACGCGACCGGCCTGTTGATCCTGCTGCCTGTTATGTTCGGGATGTTCGTCCTGTACATCTGGTTGACCATCAAGGTGCTGGTGGCACCGGCTGCCGTGGTCATTGAGGAACTGGGTGCCATGGCCGCCATCCGCAGGTCGTGGGGCCTGACCCGCGCCAACTGGTGGCGGATCCTGGGAATCACCCTGGTGGTGGGAATCCTTATTTCGGTCATCAGCCAGGTCGTGACCATACCCATCAGCCTTTTGGTCCAGTTCCTTGGCAGCACCGTCTCGCCCGACGGCGGAACCGGCGGTTCTGCCGGGTTGGCCATCGTTGGACTGGTTCTTACGGCCATTGTGGGCATCATGGTTGGCGCCCTTGGTTACGCGTTCCAGACATCTGTGATGGCGTTGCTCTACCTTGACCTGCGGATGCGCAAGGACGGCCTGGATATTTCGCTGCTGCGGCTCCTGGAGTCCGGCGACGATCCCGACGGGATCCCCGGCCGGGGCCTGCCTGCAGGTGCTCCCGGCCAGGCTCCCGCGGCCGGCGCAACACCCGGAACCTGGCCGGATGTCCGCTGAACCCCCGCTGCTGCCAGGTGCTGACGAGGCCCGGCGGTGGGCCAGTGAGGAACTGGCCAGGCCTGAATACCGGGATGCCGCACCATCGTGGCTTGCCGACGCGTGGGAAACAGTCCTGGACTGGTTGAACTCCATCGGAGGACAGCCGGCCGAAGGCGCACCGGTCCCCAGCCCCGTCATCGGGATCGTTATAGCTGCCATCATCGCCGCGGCGATTATCGTGGCCAGGCCCCGCTTGAACGCGAAGCACCGTAAGGCCAACCCAGTGTTCGAAAGCGCAAGCCAGCTTACTGCCGGGGACTTCCGGGAGCGGGCCGCAAAGTCCGCCGCCGAACAAAAGTGGGGGGACGCCGTCGTCGACCTGTTCCGGGCCATGGTCCGGTCAGCTGAGTACCGGACCATCCTGGACCCTGAACCCGGCCGCACTGCCGACGAGGCAGCGCGCGGGCTGTCCGCGGCGTTCGGCGCCGAAACCTTGCGCCTGGACCAGGCGGCAAGGACTTTCGACGCCGTCCGCTACGGCAATACGCCCGCTGAGGCCGCCGACTACCGGGACCTGGCAAGCCTGGATGCAGCGCTCGAAACCGCACGCCCTGCCCCCGCCGGCACCGAGCGCAGCGCGGCGCTGCCGTGAGCGCCGCTCCACAGGAAGCCACCGAGGCCACGGACAAACCTCCTTCGGACCCGGCCCTGGCTACCCGGAAATCAGGCTGGGTGCGCAGGCACCGCGGCCTGGCGATCCTGTCAAGTGTCGTCGCCGTGGGACTGGCCCTTGGCATTTGGAACCAGCTTGCCCCCAAGGGGGACAGTGAAACCCTGTCGCTCGCAAACGCCGGTCCCAACGGAAGCCGGGCTGTCGGCGAAATCCTTGGCCGACACGGTGTCGAGGTCCACCAGGCCGGTGATTTCGAAACCGCCATGGAGGCATTGGCGAACAGCGACTACCCCACCCTCCTGCTCTATGACCGCAGTGGCTTCCTTTCCGGCGAACAGCTTAGTGAACTGGCAGACTCGGCGGTACGGATAGTCGTGGTCACTCCCCGGCTTGCCACCCTTTCTGCCCTGACAGGGTCCGGGGCACCCGAGGACGCCACGACCCCAAACATCCGCCAGGCGGGAGTGGTACCGGACGGGATGCCGGTCCTGGAACCCGGATGCCCACTGCCGGACGCCGTGGCGGCCGGTCCGGTGTCCGGAGACGCTGGCTTCACCTACGACGGCGGCACCACCTGCTACCGGCCGCAAGGTGCCGCCGGGGGAATGCTTGCCGTCAGCGACGATGAGCGGTTGACCGTCCTGGGCAGCACCACGATCCTGGGAAACAGGCACCTGGCCGAGCACGGTAATGCCGCCCTGGCCCTGCGCACCCTCGGCACCTCTGAAGACCTCGTCTGGTACCTGCCTTCCCTGGCGGACCTGGAACCATCCGGGGCCCCAACCTCCCTGGCGGAGCTTCGACCCAAGTGGGTGCCGTACCTGGGTCCCTGGCTGCTGATTGTCGCCCTGGCCGCCATCGTGTGGCGTGGCCGCCGGAATGGGCCGCTGGTGTTTGAACCGCTGCCGGTGGTGGTCAAAGCGGTGGAAACCGCGGAAGGGCGCGCGCGGCTTTACCACGATGCCCGCGCCCTTGGGCAGGCACGCGACAACCTACGCGCCGGAACACTGGTCCGGCTGTCCGGAAAGCTCAGGCTGGGACCGGAGGCCACCGATGCGCAGGCAATCGAGGCCCTGGCGCGCCTCCTGGGCCGGCCTGCTGACCGTATCCGAACACTAATTAACGAACACCCCGGCACCGAGGCCCGGTTGGTGGCCTGGGCGCAGGAACTGGACCAACTCGAGAAAGAGGTCAGGAATACATGAGCGACTACAGCAGCGGGCCCCGGGTCCTTGAATCAACGGAGCACGACGCGGCCCGTCAGGCGCTGCAGGATGTGCGCCGCGAGGTGGCGAAGGCCGTGGTGGGCCAGGACGCCACGGTCACCGGACTCCTCGTGGGCCTGCTCTCACAAGGACATGTGCTTCTTGAAGGTGTCCCGGGCGTGGCCAAAACGCTGCTGGTTCGTGCCTTGTCCGCGGCGTTGAGCCTGGACACCAAACGAGTCCAGTTCACCCCGGACCTGATGCCCGGAGACGTCACCGGTTCGCTGGTGTACGACTCCCGGACGGCAGACTTCACGTTCCGCGAAGGACCGGTTTTTACGAACATCCTGTTGGCTGACGAAATCAACAGGACGCCACCCAAAACGCAGGCATCCCTGCTGGAGGCCATGGAAGAGCGGCAGGTCTCGGTGGACGGGGTGTCCCGCAGGCTGCCGGCCCCGTTTATGGTGGCCGCCACGCAGAACCCTGTCGAATATGAAGGGACCTATCCGTTGCCGGAAGCTCAGTTGGACAGGTTCCTCCTTAAGCTCACCATGCAGCTGCCGGAACGCCACGACGAGGTTGAAGTCATCCGCCGCCACGCCGCCGGGTTCAACCCGCAGGACCTGGCCGCAGCAGGTATCCGGGCAGTGGCCGGTGCCGGGGACCTCGCGCTGGCCCGCGAAGCCATGGCAGCCGTTGCCGTGGAACCGGAAATCATTGGCTACATCGTGGACCTGGTGCGGGCCACCCGCACGGCCCCGTCCTTCCAGCTCGGCGTCTCTCCCCGTGGCGCCACCGCTTTACTGAATACGTCCCGGGCATGGGCGTGGCTTTCTGGCAGGAGCTTCGTCACCCCTGACGACGTGAAATCCCTGGCGCTGCCGTGCCTCCGGCACCGGGTGTCGCTCCAGCCCGAAGCGCAGATGGACGGCGTACGGGTGGACGATGTGCTGGGCAGCATCCTGGCATCCGTTCCTGTACCGCGCTGATGGCCGTTTCCGGGCGCTTTGTCCTCCTGGTCCTGCTTGGCCTGGTGCCCGTCCTGCTGCTTCCCGGACGGGCCACGGTCCTGACGACAGTGGGCGTGCTGGCTGCGTTGCTGGTCGCCGACGTGCTGCTGGCAGCGTCGCTCCGCTCCATTGAAGTGCTCCGGCCCAAGCCCGGCAGCGTCACCCTGCATGGCAGCGTCGAGGCCACCCTCACCATCCGGAACAACGGACGGCGCCGCCTCCGCGGCTCCATCCGCGACGGCTGGCAGCCGTCCGCAGGGGCCGAGAACCCCGTCCAGCGCATCGATGTCCCGCCCGGCGAGGGACGCCGCGTCACCGTGAGGCTGCACCCGGTGCGCCGCGGAGACCTCCGGACCCCGCACATCACTGTCCGGGCCTTCGGACCACTCGGGCTTGCAGCAGGCCAGGTGACCATCACCTCTCCGGGCTCGCTGCGGGTCCTGCCTCCCTTCCATTCCCGACGCCACCTTCCGTCGAAGCTGCGGAAGCTGCGTGAACTCGACGGGAAGGCAGCGGTGCAGATCCGCGGCGGGGGCACGGAGTTCGATTCCCTCCGCGATTACGTGCGCGGAGACGACGTCCGATCCATCGATTGGCGCGCCACCGCCCGCCGCTCCGCCGTGGTGGTCCGCACCTGGCGGCCCGAACGCGACCGGCGGGTGGTGATGGTCCTGGACGTCTCCCGGACCTCAGCCGCCAGGATCGGCGACGAAACCAGGCTGGACACGGGGATGGAAGCCGCGTTGCTGTTGGGGGTCCTGGCAGAGCGCGGCGGGGACCGGGTGGACTTCCTGGCCTTCGACAGGAGAATCCGGGCGCGTGCCGGTTCCGCCGGCCAGGGCAACCTCCTGGGCCGGATGGTGCAGGCCATGGCCCCCCTGGATGCCGAGCTCATCGAAATGGACTGGCCGGCGGTCCCGGCCGAGGTCCGGGCGGTGTCGGCCCACCGCTCCCTGGTGGTCCTGCTGACCTCACTCGACGGCGGAGCCCCGGAGGAAGGCCTCATTCCGGTGGCCGCCCAACTGGCCGGCCGCCACGTTGTGGTGGTTGCCGCCGTCAGGGACCCCCAGCTCGAAACCATGCTCCGCGATCGTGGGGACGCCAGCAGCGTCTTCCGGGCCGCCGCAGCCGAACGGACCCTGCTTCAGCGGGCTGCCGTCAGCGCCGAACTGCGCCGCTACGGGGTGGAGGTGGTGGACGCTGAACCGCACCAGTTGCCGCCCGCCCTGGCCGACATGTACATCCGGCTCAAGGCGGCCGGTAGATTGTGAAGCCACAGCTGTTCGTCCCGGCAGGAGGCACGCCATGAACGTCCCCATTTACAAACAGGCCCTTGGGTCTGCTTTCGACAGGCTGCAGCCCGAGCTGCAGGAGTACTTTTCCTTGGTCCCTGGATCAGGCCAATACGGCGTGGGGGAAGGAACCTTCGATGTGGTGGGGTGCCGCCAGGACTGGCTGCGGCCGCTGCTGCGGATGACCGGCGGCGAGGAGGCGTTTTTCCCCGAGTACGGCGAGGACATCCCGTTCCGGATCGAAAACCATGCCCACCAGGATCCGTTCGGCCGCTCCAGCCTGACCGCACGGCGTGAAATCAGGTTCCCCGGGCGGACCCGGATTTTCCAGGACACCACCAGCGCCGAAAGGGACGGCGCGGCAGGCGCCAGGCTGGTGGACTACGTGGGCAGGTACCGGCGGATGGTCACTGACCTGAACCTCAGCGTCACCCCGGACGGCAAGCTCCGCGGGATCTCCGAGGCGTCCCGGCTTTTCCTCGGAGCTTTGCGGATTCCCCTGCCCGCGGCCCTGGACGCCAAGGCCTATGCACAGCAGTGGTGGGATCCGGCGGCCGGCACGGACGGCAGGCACCGGATCCAGGTCAAGGTGATCCAGCCCCAAATCGGGGTGGTGCTGGTGTACGCCGGCAGTTTCGACTACCGGTTGCGGCCTTACGCCGGCGGCAGCTCGGCCCAAAGTTTCCTGCCCCGCTACGCGCAGCCGGACCGCTGGGAAAACCGGACCTGACCGGTCGCGCCGCTCACGTCAGCTGGTTGAGCCCGTCCGCAACCTGGGTAAGCCTGCCCAGCACGGCCGTGGCCTGGGCTGGGGTCCGTGCCTGCGCACCGGCGGACGGCGTCACCCGGACCCCTGCCAGCGCGGCTGCCGGCAGGCCAAGCTGCCGCCAGGGGCGCCACACCCGTTCCACGCACTCCGCTGTCCGCGGCAGCTCCGCTGACGGATCCAGGACACCGGCCCACAGCCGTTTGCCGGCCTCCACCGCACCGGCCAGTTGTTCCCACTGCCGGTTGGTCAACGCCTTCATCGGCACCGCGATCCCGTCAGCTCCGGCGGCAAGGATTTGGTCAAACGGAGCCTCGATCTCCGGAACTGAGACCACGATTTCTGCAGCACCGGCCAGGCGCAGCGAATCCAGGACCACGCGCCAGGACTCGCGGGCCTCGGAGGCGGCGACGGCCCGCAGGGTGCGGTACCCACTGGAGGTTGGGATGCTTCCGGCCAGGACGGCAGCGATGTCGGGCTCATCCACCTGGACCACCAGCCGGGCGCCGGGAACTGCCGCGGATACCCTGGCCAGGTAAGCGCCCACTCCAGCGGCGAGCGAGGCTGCCAAGTCACGGCGGGCACCGTAGTCGAGCAGGGCCCGTTCGCCGTTATGGAGGTGCAGGCCGGCCGCGAGGCTCATCGGCCCCACAAGCTGGACCTTAATTTCGGCCGCTGAGGTGTCCTCGGCGCCCACCACGTCGGCCAGGATATTAATGTCGGTGGACAGCGCGGACACGGCCCGCCGGTAGTCCTTGCCGGGCCGGTCCACCAGCCGCCAACCGAATGGCTGGACGTCCACTGCCAGTTCTTCGAGGAGCGTGGCGGTGCGGCCAAGGGCGTCCGAGCCCACGCCACGGTCCGGCAGTTCCGCGAGGAAGGGCAGGTGCGGGCTGCCCAGTTCACCCCTGATGATCCGCGTGGCCTCCAGTGGATCGTCGCCGGGCCATGGGCCCAGGGCGGTGGCCGTCACTTCCAGGGGCGGCGCCTGCACCGGCGCGGCTGTGGCGCCTTGGTCCTGCGGTTCAACCCTCATGCGGTGGTGGCGGCCTGGGTATCCAGGGCGGCGGCCTGATGGCCCTCCGCGATGGCTTCGTGGTGCCGGATCACCTCGCCGATGATGAAATTGAGGAATTTCTCGGCGAAGGCGGGGTCAAGGTGGGCGTCTTCGGCCAACCGCCGGAGCCTGGCGAT
The DNA here is from genome assembly GCF_001238605.1 of Arthrobacter sp. ZBG10. NCBI lineage: Bacteria > Bacillati > Actinomycetota > Actinomycetes > Micrococcales > Micrococcaceae > Arthrobacter > Arthrobacter sp. ZBG10. The sequence goes on from NZ_LFQH01000097.1 coordinate 7,276, forward strand.
CTGGGCGGCTTCCCGCCCCGGGTCACCGGCCGGAAGGCGGTGGTTGGCTTTGAGGAAGCCCACCTTCTGGGTCGCCTTGAAGCGCTCGGCCAGGAGGTACACCAGGGTCGCGTCGATGTTATCGATGCTTGAGCGGATGGACAGCAGTTCGGCCATCACCGAGTTGTCCACTTGCCCGGCCAGGGAACTGGCTGCGGGGTCGAAGTCGTCGGGGTCAGGGGTGCCGGGGTTGTGCTGCGTCATGGGTCAAGTCTATGGGCAGCAACGGCAGGCACCGGGCGTGTTAAGCCCGGCGCCTGCCGCGCCCAGCGGTCCCGCTGCTCAGATGCCCAGCAGCGCCCGGTGCTCTTCCCGCCGTCGTGCCTGCTCATCAGGGTCCGGCACCGGCAGGGATGCGACCAGCCGCTTGGTGTAGTCGTGGCCGGGGTTGCCCATCACCTGGCTGCCGATGCCTTGTTCCACCAGTTTCCCCTTGTACAGAACTCCCACCCACTGGGAGAGGATGTCCACCACGGCGAGGTCATGGCTGATGAAAAGGCAGCCGAAACCAAACTCCTCCTGGATGTCCCTGAACAGCTCCAGGACTTTCGCCTGCACCGATACGTCAAGTGCAGACGTCGGCTCATCTGCGATCAGCAGCCTCGGGTTCAGGCTGAGGGCGCGTGCCAGGGAAGCGCGTTGGCGTTGCCCGCCGGAGAGTTCGTGCGGGTACCTTCCCGCGTACGACGCCGGCAGCTGGACTGATTCAAGCAGCCCGGCAACGCGTTGACGGGCCTGCGCCGGGCTCGGCTTGGTATGGATCAGCATGGGTTCGGCGATGCAGTCGCCGATGGTCAGCTGGGGGTTGAAGGACGCGGCCGGGTCCTGGAACACAAAGCCGATGTCCTTCCGGAGCGGTTTGAAGGCGCGTTCTTTCATTCCCAGCATCTCAAAGCCCAGCACCTTGAGGCTGCCGCCGGTGGTGCGGTTCAGCCCTGCGATGGCCCGGCCGATGGTGGTCTTCCCGGACCCTGACTCCCCCACCAGCCCGAACACCTCCCCCTTGGACAAGGTAAGGGACACACCGTCCACGGCGCGGAACGCCGGGGCGCCCAGCCTCCCTGGGTATTCGATGACCAGGTCTTTGGCTTCGACCAGGACTTCGGCACCCTGATGAGCCCGGGTGCTCAGTGTGGCCGACGCCGAATCGCGCCCGAGGTGCGGCACCGCGGCCAGGAGGTCTTTTGTGTAGTCCTGGCGCGGTTCGGCGAAAAGCGTCCGGGCGGACGCCTCCTCGACGATGTCGCCCCGGTACATCACCACCACCCGGTCAGCGAGGTCAGCCACCACTCCCATGTTGTGGGTGATGAGGACAATCGAGGTGCCGTACTTATCGCGGAGGTCCCGCAGCAGTGCCAGGATTTCGGCCTGGACTGTGACGTCCAGGGCGGTGGTGGGTTCGTCCGCCACAATCAGCCCTGGATTCAGTGCCAGGGCGGCTGCAATGACCACACGCTGCTTCTGCCCGCCGGAGAACTGGTGCGGGTAGTAGTTGACGCGCTTTTCCGGGTCGGGGATGCCCACCTTGCGGAGGGCTTCGATGGCCCGCTCCTTGGCTTCCCGGGATGAGAGCTTCCTGCCGCTCTCCTTGTCTGCGTGGGCGCGAAGGCCCTCGGCGATCTGCCAGCCCACCGTGAAGACCGGGTTCAGGGCCGTGGACGGTTCCTGGAACACCATTGCCACGTCACGGCCGCGGATCTGCCGCAACCGTCCCGGGCTGACGCTGATGACGTCTGCACCGTTAATGAGGACAGTTCCTGAGGAAGTGGCGGTTTCGGGCAACAGGCCCAAAATGGTTTTGGCGGTAACGGTTTTGCCGGACCCTGATTCGCCGACGATGGCGAGTACTTCGCCGGGGCGGACGTCGAGGCTGACGCCCCTGACCGCGTGCACGTCCCCGCCGTCGGTGGCGAAGGTGACGCTCAGGTTATTGATTGCCAGGACCGGTGCTGGCAGGCCGGGCGTTGAGGGCGATGAGGTGCTCATGCCTTGCTTCCTTTCTCGGCGGGTGCCGGGACCACGGCGGCGCGGGCCCGCTTGCGGCCGCGAAGGCGGGGATCGTTGAGGTCGTTGATGCTTTCACCTACCAATGTCAGGCCCAAAACGGTCCAGACTATGGCCAGGCCCGGGAACACCCCCGTCCACCAGATGCCCGACGTTGTATCGGCGAGCGCCTTGTTCAAGTCGAAGCCCCACTCAGCTGCGGAACTGGGTTCGATACCGAAGCCGAGGAACCCCAGGGCGGCAAGGGTCAGGATGGCTTCGGAGGCGTTGAGCGTGAAGATCAGCGGCAGCGTTCGGGTGGCATTCCGGTAAATATGCCGGGTGATGATGCGCAGGTTGGACGCACCAACCACCTTCGCTGATTCCACGAAGGGCTCCGATTTCAGCCTGATGGTTTCCGCCCTGATGACCCGGAAATATTGCGGGATGAACACCACGGTGATGGAGGTGGCCGCGGCCATGATGCCGCCGAAGAGGCTGGACTGTCCACCGCTGATCACAATGGCCATGACGATGGCTACCAGCAGCGATGGGAACGCATATACGGCGTCGGCCACCACCACCAGTATCCGGTCCAGCCAGCCGCCAAGGTAGCCGCTGACAAGGCCCAGCGCGACGCCGGCGAAAATGGACAGCGCCACGGCCACCACGATCACCAGCAAAGCGGTCTGGGTTCCCCAGAGAACCCTGGAGAGGACGTCATAGCCACCCACAGTGGTGCCCCAGAGGTGCTTGCCGCCGGGGGGCTGCTGGCTGGGGAAGCTGCCGTCCGCGTCGGAGAGCTGGGCGAAGCCGAAGGGTGCCAGCAAAGGAGCCAGCGCCGCAGCCAACAAAAAGGTTCCTGTCAGGACCAACCCGATCACCAGCATCCCGCGCTGCAGCCCAACGCTGCGGCTCAGGTGCGAGACAACCGGCAACCGCCGGAACAGGCCTGCGCGGGGGTTGGCCACGGGAACGGGGGCTTCTGCACCCTGGGGTGTGCTGCTCATGATCAGTACCTCACACGCGGGTCGATCAACGCGGCGATGATGTCCACGATGAAGTTTGTCAGGGCCACAATTACTGCCAGCAGCACCACGATGCCCTGGACCGCCACAAAGTCCCGGGCGGTCAGGTAGGTTGCCAGCTGGAAACCAAGGCCCTTCCATTCGAAGGTCTTTTCGGTCAGGACCGCTCCGCCCAGCATCACGGCGATCTGCAGCCCCATCACCGTAATGATCGGAATCAGCGCCGGTTTATAGGCGTGTTTAGTGACCAGCCGATACTCGCTGACACCGCGGGAGCGACCCGCTTCCACATAGTCCCGGCCCAGGGTGCCAATCACGTTTGTCCTGACCAGCCGCAGGAAGATGCCGGCGGTCAGCAGGCCCAGGGCCAACGCGGGGAGTACCGCGTGGGCCATCACATCCCCCAGCGCTGCCATGTTGCCGCTGCGGAGGGCGTCCAGCCAGTAGATTCCGCTGGGAGCCTGAAGGGCTGTCAGTGCCAGCTCGTTGGAGGTTTTGGCCCGGCCGGCGACGGGAAGCCAGCCCAGCCACACGGAAAACGTCAGTTTCAGCAGCAGCCCGGCGAAAAAGACCGGGGTGGCATAGCAAAGGATGGCAAAGATCCGCAGGACGGCATCGGGCAGGTGGTCACGCCGGTGGGCAGCCACCATGCCAAGGGGGATGCCGATCAGCAGCGCAACGATCAAGGCATTAATGCTCAGTTCAAGGGTGGCGGCACCGTACGTTGTCAGCACTTCGGTCACTTTGCGGTTATCGGAGAGGGTGGTTCCGAAGTTGCCGGTGACCAGTTGCCCCAGGTACTCGAAGTACTGGACAAAGATCGGCCGGTCATAGCCCGCCGCCTGGATCCGTTCCTGCAGCTGTTCGGGGGGCAGGCGCCCGCCCAGGGCTGCGGTGATGGGATCGCCGGTGATCCGCATCAGGAAAAACACCATGGTCACCAGGATGAAGATGGTTGGAAAGATCAAGAGGAATCGGATCAGGATATATTGGCCAAGCCCTCCGCCGGAGGACTTTTTGGCGGCCTGTAGTGCACCGTCCGTTTCCGGGGGCGGGGCGTCGATCAGTGTTGTCAATGGATCACCTAAGAATGTGGTGCCCGCGCCAAGCGTCCCCAAACGCCGGCCGGGCCCGTCAACGGGGCGGGACACCTACAGGTGTTCCGCCCCGTTGCCCGTCAGGGCCGGATGGACTTACTTGGAGATGACGCCGAGGCGCGTCTTGAAGGAAGCGTCCAGGGTGGTCTCGACTCCCTTGACGTCCGCTCCGGAGACCAGCACCTGCGCGCCCTGGAGCAGGGGCAGGGTGGAGAGGTCCTTGGCAACCGCTTCCTGGGTCTCGCCGAGGATCTTGACGCGTTCGTCCTTATCAACAGTTGTGAGCTGCTTCTGGATCAGGGCAGCGACGTCGGCGTTCTCGTAGTGGTTCTTGAGGAAGTTGTTGGGTACGAAGAACGGGGTGAGGTAGTTGTCAGGGTCCGAGTAGTCCGGGAACCAGCCCAACTGGTAAACCGGGTACGCGTCAGCAGTCCGGTCCTTCGAGTAGGTGACCCATTCGGTGGACTGCAGGTCCACGGTGAACAGGCCCGACTTTTCCAGCTGTTCCTTGATCATGGCGTACTCATCTCCGGAGGAGCTGCCGTAGTGGTCAGGGTTGTATTGCAGCTTGATGTTGACGGGCCCGCTCACGCCCGCGTCTGAGAGTGCCTTCTTGGCTTTGTCCAGGCTGGGCTTGCCGTTGTCGCCGTAAAGTTCCTTCATGGGCTGTTCAGCACCAAGGAAGCCATCGGGAACCACGGAGTATGCAGGCAGGTAGGTGCCCTTGTAGACCTGGGTGGCAATCGCATCCCGGTCCACGATGTTGGCCATGGCCTGGCGGACTGCCAGCGCCTTGGCCGGATCGGCCTCCGCGGTTTTGGCGCCGAACGGCATGGTGTCGAAGTTGAAGACGATGTAGCGCAGTTCCCCGCCGGGTCCCTTGTGGACCTTGACCTTGGAGTCGCCCTCCAGGTCGGCCACATCCGTTGCCGTCAGCGAGCGGCCGGCAACGTCGATGTTGCCTTGCTGCACATCCAGCTTGAGGTTATTGGCGTCCGCGTAGTACTTGATGTTGGCTCCGCCATTGGCCGGCGCACCGAGCAGGCCCTTGTAGTCGGCGTTCGGCTTGAGGCTGATGAGCTCATTCTTCTTGTAGCTCTCGATGGTGTACGGGCCGGCGAAAGGTTTGGCAGCGACGATGTCATCGTCAGACATGACCTTGTCCTTGGGAAACACTTCCTCGTCGATGATCGGGCCGGTGTTGGATGCCAGGACGCCGGCAAACACCTGGTCGTTGGCGGCCTTGAGCTTAAACACCACGGTGGCATCGTCCGTGGCCTCGACCGAGTCCAGGTTGGCAAAGAGTGATGCTGGACCGTTGGGGTCATTGATGGCGATGATCCGCTCCACGGAGAACTTCACGTCCGAGGACGTCAGCTCATGGCCGTTGGCAAACTTCAGGCCGGATTTGAGCTTGACGGTGTAGTCGGTGGGTGCCGTGAAGGAGGCCGATTCGGCGATGTCGGGGACGGCGTCGGCGCTGCCGGGCTTCGCGTTGAGCAAGAACGGGTAAATCTGGTTCATCACCAGGAAGGAGCCTGCGTCGTAGGACCCTGCCGGATCCAGGGTGACAACCTTGTCCGTGGTGCCAAAGGTGATGGTGCTGCTGCTGGAGCCTTCGGTTGAGGTTCCGCCACCGCCCGAGGGGCCCGTGCAGGCCGTCAGTGCCAGGGCGGAAATGCCTGCCAGCGCGATCGCGCCGTTCAGGGCCTTGTTGCTCTTCATCATCTGTGAACTTTCTGTTCGATGAGTACGCGCCTGCCGCCCGCTAAGGGGTCACTTCGCCTAAGCGGGAGGTGCGCTGTGCTGATGCGTTGATTCAACCACCGACCCACCCGCCGCAACGGGTGATTTGTGAGTTGAGACACAAAATTTACACGATTGATCAGCGACTCTCACTTCTGCGCGGCGCCGACAACCCCTGAAGCGGCCCGGCGGAGTCCGGAACAGGCCTGGTCCAGTGCCTGGGCCAGGGCACAGCAAAATGCGCCGCCCCTCACGGGACGGCGCATCAGCGTGGGTGGCTTAGAGCTCCGCCCGCTGCAGCGAGCGGGCAGCGTCAATGGTGGCCTGGCCCAGGACCCGGCTGCCCTGGTAGAGGACCACCGTCTGGCCGGGGGCGACTCCGCGGAGCGGCGTGCCGAGGCGGACCACCAGCTGGCCCGGTGCCGAGGCGTCAGCATCGGGTTCCATCCAGGCCTGCGCCGGCACGGGGTCGCCGTGCGCACGGACCTGGGCGTAGCAGTCAAAGCCGGCGCCCGTTCCAACTTCGCTGATGGGCAGACCGGCCCAGGACACCTTGATGCCGCGGATCTCGTCGATGGCCAGGAGGGCTTCCGGGCCCACCACAACCTTGTTTTCCTTGGGCCGGATCTCCAGGACAAAGCGCGGTTTTCCGTCGGCGGCCGGGGTGCCCAGCTTCAGCCCGCGGCGCTGTCCGACGGTGAAGGCATTGGCGCCGGGGTGCTCGCCTACTTTGGTCCCGGTTTCGTCCACGATGTCCCCGGTGGACATGTCGATCTTCTCGGCCAGCCAGCCGGCTGTATCGCCGTCGGGAATGAAGCAGATGTCGTGGCTGTCCGGCTTGTTGGCGACGGAGAGTCCGCGGCGCTCAGCCTCGGCCCGGACCTCGGCCTTGGATGGCGTTTCGGCCAACGGGAACATGGAGTGCTTGAGCTGCTCGTGGGTGAGCACGCCGAGGACGTAGCTTTGGTCCTTGGCCCAGTCAGCGGCCCGGTGCAGTTCCCGGTTTCCGTCGGCGTCCTCGATCACCTTGGCATAGTGCCCGGTGCAGACGGCGTCAAAGCCGAGCGCAATGGCTTTTTCCAGCAGGGCGGCGAACTTGATCCGCTCGTTGCACCGCATGCAGGGGTTGGGGGTACGGCCCGCGGCGTATTCGTCGATGAAGTCCTGGACCACATCCTCTTTGAACCGCTCGGAGAAATCCCACACGTAATACGGGATACCCAGCACGTCGCAGGCACGCCACGCGTCGCGGGAGTCCTCGATGGTGCAGCAGCCTCGGCTGCCGGTGCGCAAGGTGCCGGGCATCCGGGACAGCGCCAGGTGGACGCCGACGACGTCGTGCCCGGCTTCGACGGCACGGGCTGCGGCAACGGCGGAATCAACGCCGCCGCTCATGGCTGCTAGAACTCGCATGCTGGCTTTCTGGTTGATGGTTCCGGCGCTTCCACCGGAAGGTGCGGACCGGCCAGGCTGGTCCCCGGAAACGATCCTCGCCTATCTATTCTACGGGCCTATGCAAACCCGGCGCCGGTTCCCTGCCGGGCCACCGTTCCCGCTGTCTGGATCGACGACTCATGCCCGGCCATTCCTGCCTGCCGTGCACGGGCGTAAGCCTCGGGCAACGCAGTGAGCAACGCGTCGACGTCGGCCTCAGTGGAACTGTGCCCCAGCGTGAAGCGCTGCGCGCCGCGGGCAGTCTCCTCGTCCAGCCCCATGGCGAGCAATACGTGCGAGGGCCGGGGGACGCCCGCTGTACAGGCCGAACCCGTTGAGGACTCCACTCCGGCCAGATCCAGGAGGAACAGGAGGGAGTCGCCTTCACAGCCGGGAAACGTAAAGTGCGCGTTGCCCGGCAGGCGGTCCGGCGCCGGGGCACCGCGAAGGACGGCGGAAGGGACGCGGTCAAGGACGCCGGCCACCAACCGGTCCCGGAGTTCCGCGATCCGCAGCGCATCCGGTCCGAGCGCGGCAGCGGCGCCCTCGGCTGCCGCTGCGAAGGCCGCAATGGACGGGGTATCCAGGGTGCCCGAACGGACGTTGCGTTCCTGGCCCCCGCCGTGCTGGACCGGGGTCAGGGTAACCGCCCTGCCCAACAGAAGGGCCCCCACCCCCACGGGTCCGCCGATTTTGTGGCCGGAAACGGACATCGCGGCCAGGCCGGATGCCTTGAAGTCCACCTGCACGGAACCAAACGCCTGGACCGCATCGGAGTGGACCGGAATGCCACTGGCGCTGGCGATTTCCACAATGCGGCTGATGGGCTGGACCGTACCCACTTCATTGTTGGCCCACATCACTGTCACCAGCGCGACGCTTTTGGGGTCGCGCGCGATTTCGGCCGCCAGGACTTCGAGGTCCAGGACGCCTGCGGCATCCACCGGCAACCACGTGACCTGGGCACCCTCGTGGCGTTCCAGCCATTCCACCGTGTCCAGTACTGCATGGTGTTCGACGGCGGAGCAGAGGATGCGCCGGCGGGTGGGGTCGGCTGCTACCCGGGCCCAATACAGGCCCTTCACCGCGAGGTTGTCCGCCTCCGTGCCGCCGGACGTAAAGATCACTTCCGACGGATGGGCACCCGCGGCAGCCGCAACGGTTTCCCGGGCGTCCTCGACCACGCGGCGGGCCCGCCGCCCGGCCCCGTGCAATGACGACGGGTTTCCCGTGCGGGCGAGTTCGCGGGTCATGGCGGCCAGGGCCCCGGCCGAAAGCGGCGTGGTGGCGGCATGGTCAAGGTAGGCAGGCACCTGCCCATTCTATCGCTGGGCCTTTCCATCCCCCCACCGGTCCCACCGCACATGCGGGCCACTAGTTGGCGGGCGGCAAAACCGGCAGGAACCGTTCCACTTCCGAACGGGCAGCGGCCAGGGAACCTGCATCCGGACACGACACGGACACGTAGATGGATGAACCCGCGGTCCCGAACAGGCGGGCCAGGACAGCGGTGGCCCGTCCGCCGACGGCCGCGGCTTCTGTGAGGACCAGGACCTCGACCGATCTTGGCGGCGCGTCATTGTCGCCGCCCCACCGCAACGATCCCGGCTTCAGGTATTCGGGAAGGATGGTTGGGTCCAGGTACTGGAAAAGAGCAACCGTTGAGTCGCGGTCGTCCTGCCGCACCAGGGGCCCCTGGTCGGTTCGGACTTTGGCGGCAGCCACGCAGCCATCCGCCTTGGCGTATTGGCTTTCACCCGCCACGTTGGCCTTGGCGAGCTTCCAGCCGGGAACCTCTGCCAAGGAATCTCCGATCCCTACGGGGACCCCAGGGGCCAAGACCCCGCCGGCAGAGAACGGCATGTCCTGCGCTGCCACCGCATCAGCGTCGTGACCAGGAGTTATGGTGGGCGTCGCCGGCGCAGCGCTGTTGCTGACCGGGGCCGGTGCGGCAGGGTCGCGCACGTCAACGCTGCAGGCACCCAGCAACGCCACGGCGAGCGCGGCTGCCGCCAGTTGCGCCGCCCGTTGCACGGCGTTCCGGCCCCTGCCCGCCGTCGTCGTCCGCAAAACCATCTCCAACCCCAATGCTTCCTGCGCTGCCGGTCCAGGCGCGCAAGTCGAGTCTAAACTCCGTCCTGGCCGCCGGGCACAGGGAACCAGCGGGGCCTCCATGGGCGTTGACAAAGAAAGGACCAGTCCTGCCGGCACCGGTCCGTACTGCCTGGGAAGCGATCACGCTGGCTAAACTGGGCAGGCCGGTCCGCCTCCCGGGTGATTGGCCACAATGCAAAGGATGAGTGTTTGACCGAGAGCAGCAGCTCCCATTACCAGGTCCTCCAGGTGGCCGTCACCGCCACCGAGAAGGAAATCAAAGTGGCGTACCGTCGCGCCGCCAGGACCGCCCATCCGGACCAGGGCGGTGACGCTGCAGCGTTCCGCCGCGTGACCTCGGCCTACGAAACGCTGATCGACCCCCAGCGCCGCAAGGCCTACGACCGTTCCTATGCGGCCGGAACCACCGGGACTGACACCGGGAGCTCCGAAGCGCATTTTGATGCGCCGCCTGCAGGCAGCCGGGCCTCGGCCACTGTCCACCGGCCTGCCACCGCCAGGAATACGGCCGGTGACCCGCCCGTCTACGTCCCGCCGTTCGGTGCGGGCAACGGCGTTCCGCTGCTCTCCCTGACGGAAGCCAGCCAACAGGTCCACGGCATGCCCCGCAAGCGCGGGATCTTCGGCGCGGAAGCCCGGATCCAGCGGGAGATGCGCACAGTCCAGCTGCTGAGCCGCCAGGTCCTGCCTGCCATTCCGGCGGCCCGGCTCATCAACGGCCTGCAGTCCCCTGCCGACAACAGCCACATCGACCATGTCCTTTTCTCCGGCTACCGGCTGGCCCTGATCGGTTCCATGCTGCTGCCCAAGGGCGCTTACGCCTGGGACGGCCAGACACTGAACCACGGCGGGCGCTCCATTGCCCCGCCGCAGCTGGGCCACGTGGTGCGGGCCATGCAGGACATCTTCCCCGAACTCAACGTGACCGGATGGACGGTGGTCCACAGTCCCGGGGGCAACCTGCACGAACCAGTCATCGACCACCATCGCCGCTCCGCAGGCGGTTTGGACAGCGTGCAGATCGTCAACGCCGCGGGAATGGTCCGGGGCCTCAAGGAGTTCCTGGCCTCGGGGCCGGCGCCAAACACCGTCAACGTGTCAGTGCTCGCCAGGCTGCTGCGCGGCATGCACTGAGCCTTGGCTAGGATTGATCCGTGTTCCGCATCCTCTTCCACTCCCCCGAAATCCCCGGCAATACCGGCAACGCCATCAGGCTGGCCGCCATCACCGGCGCCGAGCTGCACCTGGTGGAACCGCTCGGGTTCGACTTTTCCGACGCCAAACTCCGCCGCGCCGGACTGGATTACCACGACCTTGCAGTGGTGACGGTCCACCCGGACATCAACGCAGCGTGGCAACACCTTGAGCCGGAGCGCGTGTACGCGTTCACCTCGGATGGAACGGCCAGCTACACCGACATCGCCTACCAGCCCGGGGACGTCCTGATGTTCGGGCAGGAGTCCGTGGGGCTGCCCGCGGCGCTGAAATCAGATCCGCACGTGACCGCCACTGTCCGGCTGCCCATGCTCCCCGCCCTGCGCTCGCTCAACCTCGCAAATGCAGCCTCGATCGCCGTCTACGAAGCCTGGCGGCAAAACGGTTTCGCCGGCGCCCGAATCTGAGCAGCCTGGTGCGGCCATGACGCCCCGGGCCACGTCCCCCCGGCGGATTGAAACAATTACCGTGCCCCGCCCATCCGCCTGACCTGCAGCGCCGAATTACACCTGAGAACATTCCACGGCACATGAGGAGCGGCAGGTGACACTTCTAGACGCAGGTTCCAGGACCAGGGCCCGGCAGCCGGGCTGCGGTGCGCAGGTTTCACCGCCCGGAGACTTATGCTTGGAAGTAATGGAAACTCCCAACGCGCCAAATACCGAGGCCCCGGCAGCGGTGACAGATTCGCCGGCTGATCTAAGCCGCCGCCTCGCCGTGCTGCTTGCCGGCATTGCCCAGGGCAGCCAACCGGCCTTTGCGGAGTTTTACCAGCTCACCTCGCGCCGGGTCTTCGGCATGGCCCGCCGGGTCCTGATCGACCCGGAACTCAGCGAGGACACCACGCAGGAAGTGTTCCTTCAGGTGTGGCAGAACGCCTCCAAATTTGATCCGCAGGCCGGGAGCCCGCTCTCCTGGCTGATGACCATTTCGCACCGCCGCGCAGTGGACAAGGTACGGTCCTCGCAGTCATCCACTGACAGGGAAGCCAAATACGGTGCCAGCAGCCAGGACATTGCCCACGACAGCGTCTCAGATGAAGTGGGCAGCCGGCTTGAGGCCGAAGCAGTTGTCAGGTGTTTGGAAACGCTGACGGAAACGCAGCAGGAATCCGTCCGCCTGGCCTACTACGGCGGCCTGACCTACCGGGAAGTCGCAGAGCGCCTCAACGCGGCGGTTCCCACCATCAAGTCCCGCATCCGCGACGGACTGATCCGACTAAAGACCTGTTTGGGGGTGAGTTGAGATGGCAGACATGAACGATGGACGCACCAGCCGCTCAGGGTCCTTCGGCGACACCGTTGCCGCGGACCTCGCATCCGGGCGTGCCGTGGACCTCGCTGAATTGTATGCCTTGGACGCCGTTACGGATCCCGAACGCGAGCTCATCGAAGACTACCTTTCGGCCGCACCCCCGGCCGAGCGAACCGCCTTCCTGGAACGTGTCCGCAAATCCCGCGAAACGCTGGCCATGACCTTCAAAGCCGAAGAGGAGCCCCCGGCTGACCTCTTTGACCGCATCATGGCGCAGCTGCCTGTCCAGAGCACCACAACGGAGCAGGCGCCAGCCGTGCCACCGGTCACGGAGGCGGTCACTGAATCAGCAGCGCCGGCTCCTGCACCCGTCGACGAACTGGCCCGGGCCCGGCAGCGCAGAACTGACCGTAAGCCTTCCGGCGCACGCCGCTGGTTTGTGGGTGTGGCTGCCGCGGCAGCCATCGCCCTGGGCGGCGTGGGTGTGGGTGCATACCTCGCGGACCAGAACGATCCGCTCAACCAGGTGGTCCGGGCCAGCGACTTGCGGGTAGCCTCCGTCGACGTAAGCGGCGGCGGAACGGCAACCCTGCAGATTTCGTCTGCCCAGGACGCTGCAGTGGTCAAGATGAAGGACGTTCCGGCACCCCCGGCCGGCAAGGTCTACCAGATGTGGCTGATCCCCAAGGATGGCTCCGCGCCGGTATCCCAGGGCCTGATGGATGCCGAAGCCCTGTCCAAGCCCGCTGTGGTCCGCGGAATTTCCTCCGCCGCCAGCCTGGGCATCACAGTGGAGCCGGTGGGTGGATCCACGTCCCCCACCTTGCCCACGGTGGCTGCCGCTCCGCTGGGAGCCTGAACCGCAGTAGAACCATAAGCGCCCCGCCTGCCTTTTCCAAGGAAGAGACAGGCGGGGCGCTTCCCATGTCCGGGGCGGTCAGAAACCGGCGATGGTCCCGGGACCGTTGACTGCCACAACATGGAAGGCTTCGGCGCTGCGGCCCTGCGGCAGTCCACCGCGGGCAGCATTGCCCTGCATACCCCCGCGAACTGCAGCCTCCATCGCCTGCACATCCGGATGCTGGCTGACATGGACATGGATCGCCGCGAGCTTGGCGTCCACCTGCTCCGTGACGTCAACAAAGTGGTTTTCCCTGTCGGCAGGACCAGCATAAAGCCACAGCCACGGCAGTTTGTAGGCGTCCAGCCCGGCTTCGGCCAGTTCCGGGTACGCGAACGGGTTTTCCACGGCGGGGTACACCGCACGGGTCACCGCCTCCCCCACCGCCAGGTGGTCAGGGTGGCTCTTCTGGATCCGGTCCCAGTTGCGTTCCGGGTGCATGGCCAGTACGACGTCGGGCCTGATCTCCCGGATCAGCCGCACCACCTCCTTCATCACCCCGTGCGAGGGTTCAAGGTAACCGTCCCGCTGGTGCAGGTAGTGGATGTCCGCGACACCCACCAGACCCGCCGCGCGGCGCTGCTCGGCGTCCCGCAGGGCGATGATGTCCGCCCTGTGCGCAGGATCAAAGCCGCCGGCGTCGCCGTCGGTCATGATGCAATAGCTGACCTGGACTCCCGCCGCCGTCCAGCCGGCGATGGTGCCTGCCGCGCCGAAGTCGATGTCATCAGGATGGGCCGCAAAACAGAGCACCCGCTCAATCCGGTGTTTTTCCGGATTGAACGGGCTCTGTCCCTGGCGCGGGGAAAAACTCACTGCATCAGCCCTTACGCTTCTTGATCTCTTCGGTGGCCTGGGGCAGGACGTCGAAGACGTCCCCGATGATGCCGAAGTCCGCAATCTCGAAGACCGGGGACTCGGCGTCCTTGTTGATGGCAACAATGACCTTGGCGGTCTGCATGCCGGCCTTCTGCTGGATGGCCCCCGAGATGCCGGCGGAGATGTACAGCTGCGGGGACACGGTCTTGCCGGTCTGTCCCACCTGCGCATCATGGCTGATCCAGCCGGCGTCGGTTGCTGCCCGGGAGGCGCCCACGGCAGCACCCAGCACATCGGCCAGGGCTTCCACGGGACCGAAGTCGCCGTCCAGGCCGCGGCCACCCGCCACCACGATCCGGGCATCGGTGAGGTCCGGCCGGCCGCTGGCGGCCTTCTGCTCACGGGCGGTGATCCGTGCTGCAGCCGCTGTGCTGTCCGCCGGAACCTCGATCGTGACTGCCTCAGGGCTGCTGGGCGCTGCCGCAGCCTCGGGGACCACGTTGTTGGCCTTGACGGTCACTACCGACACCGGGGTGCTGGCCTTGCAGGCGGTGGTGTAGGAGCCGGCCAGGACTGACTTGTGGGCCGTTCCGTCAGCTTCCACGGCAACAGCGTCCGTGATCACACCGGCACTGAGGCGGATGCCCAGGCGGGCGGCAATTTCCTTGCCCTCCGGTGAGTTGTCGAGCAGCACAATGCCTGCGCCGGCGCTTTCGACGGCGGCGGACAGGTACGCGGCCTTGGGGGCCACCAGGAAATCGTTGAGGTCCCGGGCTGACGGGTGGAAGACGGTGCCTACGCCGTATTCGGCGAAGGTGGCGGCAACGGCGTCGGACACGTCCCCGTTGACGGCGACTGTGCTCTCACCCAGGGTGCGCGCCAGTGTCAGGAGCTCAAGGCTGCTCTTTTTGAGCGAAGCGCCGGGGTTGTCGATGAATACAAGTACTTTTGCCATGTTCGTGATCCCTCTTAGAGCAGCTTCTGGGCGGCCAGGAAGTCAACCAGCTTGATGCCGGCGTCGCCTTCGTCGGTGATGATGGTGCCGGCTGTCCGCGGCGGGCGTTCCTCGGCGCTGGCCACTGTGGTCCAGGACCCTGCGTGGCCCACCTGCGAGGCGTCCACACCGATGTCGGCGAGGGACAAGGTGGTGATGTTTTTGCGCTTGGCGGCGATGATGCCCTTGAAATTGGGGTACCGCGGCTCGTTGATCTGGTCCGTCACCGAGACAACGGCAGGCAGCGGTGCCTCCACCGTCTCAGAGGACGTGTCGGCGTCCCGGCGGGCCGTCAGGCGTCCGCCTGAAACCTCCAGCGACGACGCGAAGGTGACCTGGGGCAGGCCAAGCCGCTCGGCGAGCTGCGCAGGCACCAGGGAGGTCTCCCCGTCGGTCGATGCCATGCCCGTGATGACCAGGTCGACGGCCCCATCGGAGCCAAGGTGCCGGACAGCTGCGGCGAGCGCCAGGGAGGTGGCGGCGGCGTCGGAGCCGGCCAGCGCGGTGTCCGTGAGGTGGACGCCTTCGGTGGCGCCGATCTGGAGGGACTTCTTGACCGCGTTGACAGCGGCGGCCGGGCCCATGCTCAGGGCGATGACCTGGTTTCCGGCTTTGCTGCCGCCGCGTGCCTCGGCAAGCTGCAGGGCCGCTTCGAGGGCGTATTCATCCAGCTCGGACAGGATGCTTTCGTCCCGGTCCGTGGTGTGGCCGGCCCCGGTGAGGTGACGGTCGAACTGGGCGTCCGGTACATGCTTGACCAGGACAATGATCTTCAATGTATCTTCCACTGTAGTGACAGCAGCCTTCCGTGCGTATGGGCAGCCAGCCGGATAAGGTCATGGCCGCGGAATGCCCGGCATCCGGGTAGCTCCTAGCTAACCATATAGAAGGACAGGCTTTCCTTCTTGCGTTACGCGGAGCCGGTGCCGTTACGGGAAAATTTCCCAACGAACGACGGCGGCGCCCCCACCTTCGTGGGGACCCCGCCGTCGTGGTTTCCTGCGTTTGCCGGGCCGGGTCAGCTGGCGGCCTCACCAAGCGTGACGTCGAACGTCTGTTCTGAACCGTTGCGCAGCACCGTGATTTTCACTTTGGCGTTGGCGGCCTGTTCGCGGACCGCGGCGGTCAGCTGGTTGGGTTCGCCGATGGCGAGGTCGTTGAACTTGGTGATGACGTCGCCCACCTTGATGCCGGCCTTGCCGGCGGCGGAGTCGGATTCAACGGTGGCGACGTCAGCCCCGACGGAGAAACCGGAGGAGCTGGTGGTGGACCCGCTCGCCGACTTTGCCTTGACGCTGACTCCCAGCTGGCCGTGGGAAGCCTTGCCCGTGTCGATGATCTCCTGCGCCACGCGCTTGGCGTGGTTGATGGGGATACTGAAGCCGACACCGATGTTTCCGCCCGTGGTCGAGGAGGAATCAGAGCCTGCGGACGCAATCGCCACGTTGACACCGATGATCTCGCCGCTGGTGTTCACCAGCGCGCCGCCGGAGTTGCCGGGGTTGATCGCTGCGTCCGTCTGGATGACATTGATGGCGATGGAGCCCTTGTCCGCGGTCTGCTGGCTCTGGCCGCCACCTGGAGGCGCGAACTGGAAGCCCCCGTCTTCGCCCTGGGTGGTGTCGCCCTCTTCAGGGGCCGCCGAGGACGCCACACTGATGGTCCGGTTCAGGGTGGAGACGATGCCGTCCGTGACCGTGCCGGTCAGGCCGAGGGGGGAGCCGATGGCGATGGCGGTGTCGCCCACGTTCAGCTTGCCCGAGTCGCCCAGGGTGGCCGGGGTGAGGCCGGAACCGGCATCCACCTGGATCACCGCAAGGTCGGACAACGGGTCGGTGCCCACGAGCTTGGCCGTGAGGACCCGGCCATCGCTGGTGCGGACCTCAAGGGTGGCGTTGGCGCTCTGCCCATCGAGGGTGACCACGTGGGTGTTGGTGAGGATGTGGCCCTGGTCGTCCAGGACGATGCCGGAGCCCGTGCCGCCGGCGCTTCCGCTGGCGGCACTGATGGTCACCACGCTGGGTGATGCCTTCACCGCCGCGGCGGTGATGGCATTGACCTTTTCCTGGTTGTTGACGATCACGGTTCCGGGCTGGCTGTTGCTGCTGGCCGTGGAGGTTGAGCCGCCGTTGCCAAAAAGCTCGCCGGAGCCAACAGTGGCAACACCGCCACCCACCAGCCCGGCGGCCAGGATGCTGGCCACCAGGGTGCCGACGCCGAACGCGGCCTTGCGCCGCGGGGCGTCCTTGGGGTTCGGGGCCGTGGCCACTCCCCCGGCGGCCGCGTGCGCGCCGTAGTGGTTGGCTTGGTGCTGCTGGTGCCCGCCGTACTGCGGGTTCGGCTGGTGCTGCTGCTGGCCGTAGAACGGCTGGTGCTGCGGGTACACCGGGCGGGGTGCGCCGGGGATCTCCTGGGTCTGGTTCCGGGGGATCTCCTGGGTCTGGTCCTGGCCGGGGGCGCCGCCGTCCTCATGCCGAGCCTCCGCGGGGGTTCCGCCGGACTGCGTGGAGTCCTGCTGCCACGGGTTTCCGCGGTTGCCGCGGGGGTCCTCGGGGGCCGGTCCGGGGGTTTGGTTCTCAGTCATGGGACTTCCTTTCAATCCTCGTCTGCATTAACTATGGACTGCGATGCTGGATCAAGCTCGGATGTTTGCTGTGAGCTTGCTGAAGGTTCCGGCCACGGCGAAGTTCCACCATGGTTCCCCGTTTCGCTGGTGGCATATTTGCCGTCATGGACGGGCTTCGCGGTGCACCATAGAATCAAGATGAATTGCCACAGCGACCTGCGGCTTCACACGAGCGTGGGGGCGCTGCTGGATTCTGAGACGACTGATTCGTCCCGAATCGGTGTCAGGCGTGCTGAAGGGTTGCACATGCGGTCAAAGATCAAACGTACACTCGCCGTGATCGGCCTTGCCGGTCTGCTGGCGCTTCCGGCCGGGGCGGCCTGGGCTGAGGATCCGGTGACGATTCCCTCGGGAACCAACATCGTGGACAATGCCAAGGTCCTGGGGTCGCGGGAAGGCGACGTCCAGAAAGCCATTCAGGATCTCCTCAAGGACCACAAGTACAACCTGTATGTGGTGACGGTGGATTCTTTCGAGAATCCGACCAACCCCAGCGAGTGGACCCAGGCGGTTGCCACGCAGAAGGGGATGGGCCGGGCCGATGCAATCCTGGCCATCGCTACCGTGGATGGAAAGTTTAATTTCGCCACGAATTCCTCGAGCCCCATCCGGGCCGAACAAGGGAACATCACCCAGAACGCCGTCACGGCCAATCTCGCCGGCGGTAAGAAAGACTATGCCCAGGCTGCCATCGACACGGCTTCAGCGATAGGCAACGCCGCAGGTGGTGGATCCGGGACTGTGTCCTCCGGGAACGGCGCAGGTACCGCTGTACTCGTGGGCGCAGGCGTAGTTGCCGCGGGTGGTGCCGGTACTTTCCTGTACCTGCGCAACCGGCGCAAGAAGACTGCAGGACAGGCTTCGACCGGAAATTACGGTCCGCAGGGCGCCGATCTCGACCCGCTTGCAGGACTCACCGTGGAGGAACTCCGCCGCAAGAGCGGATCCCTGCTGATCGAAGCTGACGACGCCATTAAAACCAGCGAGCAGGAGCTCGGGTTCGCACAGGCCCAGTACGGCGACAACGCCGTGGGCAACTTCACCAAGGCCCTGGACGAAGCCAAGGCCCACATGAGCGAGTCCTTCAAGCTCCAGCAGCAGCTCGATGACCACATCCCTGACACTGAGGAGCAGCAGCGCACCTGGCTGGGCGAGATCATCCGGCGCTCAGAAGCCGCGTTGAGCTCCCTCCAGGAACAGAAGGCAGATTTCGATTCGCTGCGCGAGCTCGAAAAGAATGCTCCGCAGGCCGTGGCAGCCGTCAATGCCGGCGCAGCCGAGGCGGATGCGAAGATCGCCAGCGCCGAGCAGTCGCTGACCCTGCTGCGGTCCAAATACGCAGACTCCGCACTGACCCAGGTGTCGGACAACATCCTGCAGGCCAAGGAGCGCCTGGCGTTTGTCCAGAACGCCACCGCTACAGCCGGCCAGAAACTGGCGGAGGGCGAAAGCAGCATGGCGGCGGTAGCCGTCCGTGCGGCCGAGGAAAGCCTGCACCAGACAAATGTCCTGATCGATGCCATTTCGCGGGTCTCCGCCAGCCTGGACGACGCCCACAACGGCCTCGAAGCGGCCGTGGTGGACACCTCACAGGACCTTGCCCAGGCCCGGGCCATCATCCAGTCCGGTGCACACCCTGAGCTGGCCGGGCCGGTGGCGGCTGTCGAAGCTGCACTGGCACAGGTAAAAGCCGAAATTCAGGGCGGAAAAATCGACCCCATTGCAACGCTGCAGCGGGTTGAGACGGCCCACCAGTCCCTTGACCAGTCACTGACGGGCATCCGGGACCAGCAGGACCAGGCTCGACGCGCGCAGGCCTCCCTGCAGCAAAGCATCATGTCGGCGCAGGCCCAGATCAGTGCTACGTCCGACTACATCACGGCGCGGCGCGGCGGCGTTGGAACCGAAGCCCGGACCCGGTTGGCCGAATCGCAGCGCAACCTGGATTACGCGCTCTCCATCTCACGGACCGACCCGGTCACGGCATTGACATACGCCCAGCAGGCGCACGCCCTCGCAGCGCAGGCAGCCCAGCTGGCACAGTCGGACGTCAACCAGTTCGACGGCTACGCCAACCAGGGCTACGGCCGTGGCGGTATGTTCGGTGGCGGCGGCGGGGGTGGCGGCCTGGGCGGCGCCATCCTGGGCGGGATCCTGATCAACTCCATCCTCAACGGCGGCGGCGGTGGCGGCGGTTGGGGCGGCGGCCACAGCGACGGCGGTGGCGGCGGCTTCGGCGGCGGAGACTTTGGCGGCGGCGGCGGAGATTTCGGCGGCGGCGACTCGGGTAGCTTCTAGACTCCCATTCACCCAACAGAGGTGCCGGCCGGAACGACCCGGCCGGCGCACGGCAGTACACCACTGGCCACGACCCCAGTGGCCATCACAGAGCAGGACGAAAGGTATCACCATGGTTAAGCAGTCCATTTTCGGCCGTATCGCGCAGCTGGCAAAGGCTAACGTCAACTCCTTGCTGGACAACGCTGAGGATCCGCAGAAAATGCTGGACCAGATGGTCCGGGACTACACCAACAACATCGCCGAGGCTGAGTCCGCCGTAGCGCAGACCATCGGCAACCTTCGCATGCTCGAGGACGACTACAACGAAGACGTCAAGAACGCCCGCGACTGGGGCAACAAGGCCCTGGCCGCGTCGCGGAAGGCCGACGAGTACCGCTCCGGCGGGAATCCAGCCGACGCCGAGAAGTTCGACAACCTGGCAAAGGTTGCCCTCCAGCGGCAGATGGCGGCCGAAAGTGAAGCGAAGGGCGCCGAGCCCAGCATCTCGTCCCAGCAGGAAGTCGTGGCCAAGCTCAAAACCGGCCTGGACCAGATGAAGGGCAAGCTGAACGAACTCACCAGCAAGCGCAACGAGCTGGTGGCACGGTCCAAGACCGCCGCGGCACAGTCCCAGGTCCACGACGCGATCAAGAGCATCGACTTCATGGACCCCACCAGCGAGGTTGGCCGGTTCGAGGAAAAGATCCGCCGCGAAGAAGCCAAGGTCCGTGGCCAGCAGGAGCTGACGGAATCCAGCCTGGACGCCCAGTTCAACCAGCTTGAGGACCTCGGCGAGCAGGTTGAAATCGAAGCCCGCCTGGCTGCCCTTAAGTCCGGCGGCGCCAAGCCCGCCATCGGCGCTGCCGGTTCCGCTCACTCCGCCAACACTGTCGACGAAGCAGACTTCGACAAGCTGTAGGCCCTGCACCGACCATCCTGAACCAACCGGAGAGGCCGGGGCTGCCAGCCCCGGCCTCAGCCGCGTCCGGCTTGTGTAGCGTGGTGGGATGGCTGCAACTGAAAAGACCTCCCTCGTCTGGCTGCGTGATGACCTCCGCCTGGACGACAACCCCGCGCTGACCGAAGCCGCCAGGCTGGGCCTGCCCCTGACAGTGGTCTACGTCCTGGACGAGGAATCGGAAGGAATCCGGCCGCTGGGCGGCGCAGCACGCTGG
Source organism: Arthrobacter sp. ZBG10 (assembly GCF_001238605.1). Classification (NCBI taxonomy): domain Bacteria; kingdom Bacillati; phylum Actinomycetota; class Actinomycetes; order Micrococcales; family Micrococcaceae; genus Arthrobacter; species Arthrobacter sp. ZBG10. The sequence continues at coordinate 27,982 of NZ_LFQH01000097.1, forward strand.
TGGCTGCACCACTCGCTGGCCGCCCTGGCCACGCACCTTGAGGAGAAGGGCTCACGGTTGGTGCTGCGCCGCGGCCCGGCCGGCGACATCATCCGGACGCTGGCCAGCCAGACCGGGGCCGGTCATCTCTTCTGGAACCGCCGCTACGGCCTGCCGGAACGTACCATTGACGCCGAGCTGAAGTCCTGGGCCGAGAAGGCAGGCATCGAAGCCACCAGCTTCCAGGCGAACCTCCTCTTCGAGCCCTGGACGGTCCGGACCGGAGCGGGTGGCCCCTACAAGGTCTACACACCATTCTGGCGGGCGTGCCTCGCCGCCCACGACGTCCGGGACCCACTGGACCCACCCGCTGAACTGCCCGCTCCGGCGGCGTCCGGGCGGGGGGTGCCGGCGAGCGACGCGCTGGGCAGCTGGAACCTGCTCCCCCACGCCCCTGACTGGAGCGGCGGGCTTGCAGCCACCTGGACGCCTGGCGAGGACGGCGCCGCACAGCGGCTCACCGACTTCCTGTCCGGCCCGGCCGATGATTACGGTACCGGCCGGAACATCCCGGGGACCGAAGGGACCAGCCGGTTGTCGCCCCATCTCCGCTTCGGCGAGGTCAGCCCGTTCCGCGTCTGGCGCGAGATCCGGCGCCGGTTCCCGCACCGGATACCGGCCGACGTCGGGATCTTCCGTTCCGAACTCGGCTGGCGGGAGTTCTGCTGGCACCTGCTCTACACCAACCCGGAGCTGGCCACCCGCAACTACCGCCCGGAGTTCGACAGGTTTGAGTGGGAGTCGCTGGGCAAAAAGGAGCTCGCCGCCTGGCAGCAGGGGCACACCGGCTACCCCTTTGTGGACGCCGGGATGCGGCAGCTGTGGCAGTCCGGCTGGATGCATAACCGGGTCAGGATGGCCGCTGCCTCGTTCCTGGTCAAGAACCTGCTGGCCGACTGGCGGATTGGTGAGCAGTGGTTCTGGGACACCCTGGTGGACGCCGACGCGGCCAGCAACCCGGCGAACTGGCAGTGGGTGGCCGGTTCCGGAGCGGATGCTTCACCGTACTACCGGATTTTCAACCCCGTCACGCAGAGCAAGAAGTTCGACGCCGCCGGAAACTACCTGCGCGAGTTCATCCCTGAACTTGCCGGGGTGGAAGGCAAAGCAGTCCATGAGCCGTGGACCGCCGACGCTCCCGGCTACCCGGCACCCCTGGTGGAACTGCCGGAGTCCCGGGAACGGGCGCTGGCGGCCTTCCAGAAGCTCAAGGACGCCTGAGCCGCGGGCAGGTGGGCGGGCCTGATTCAGGCCCGCAGGACCTCAGCGGCTGACTTTGCCCATAAGGGACGCGATGGGCCGCAGGAACAGCGGGCGGGCCAGGAACCACGCAGCCACCATTACCGCGACGGACACCAGGAACAGCCAGAACCCAAGCCATCCCTCGCCGTCGCTTACGGCATACATATGGTTCAGGTTCCGCAATGCACCGGTGGCCAGGACCAGGAACACGTGGACCACGATGAACGCGACAAAGTAGATCATGACGGGGAAGTGCACGGCCCGGGCCCACTCGATGGGGAACGCCTTGTTCAGCGCGGGAGCCTTACGGGGCCAGGCCGAAGACATCCGCAGGCCCGTGATGAACGCCAGCGGCGCGGCAATGAACACTGTGGTGAAGTAAGCCAGAAGTTGCAGGGCGTTGTAGTTGATCCAGCCGTTTTCCGTGGGCCAGTTCAGTGCGGCGTACTGCAGCGCGGCGGACAGCGCGTTGGGGAAAACGTCCCAGCTGGTGGGCACGATCCGCATCCACTGTCCGGTGGCGAAGAGCAGGACGGCGAAGACCACACCGTTGAGGATCCACAGGGCGTCGAGCGTCAGGTGGAACCACAACTCCAGGGTGATCTTGGTGGGCGCATTCCGCGTCTTGATCAGACCCTTGTTGTTCCTGGTCCAGTGGCCGCTGGGCCGGGTGGTGGTGCGCACCTGCCAGCCGGTGCGGATGATCAGCAGCAGGAAAAAGCCGTTGAGGAAATGCTGCCACGCCAGCCACGCCGGAAAACCTTCCGGCGCAGCGGCCGGAAGTTCGGAATGGCCGGGATAGTCCGCCACGAAGGATGCGACCGCAGGCAGCCCGATGAGCCACCGTGCTGCCAGTACCAGCAGCACCAGTACCACAAGCGCCGCGGGGACGCCCCAATAGATCCTGGACCGCTTTCCTGCGGCGGTGCCTGGCTTCTTCGTGGGTGTGGACATCGAGCAACATTCCTTTCGAGAATGACCGGCCGGATTTCCACCGCGTGGAAGGCCCTGCGAATGAGAATACTAGGAAGTGCCGGTCATCACGGAAAAAGAAGACCCCGGCCGGCTGGTCAGCCGATCGGGGTCTTCTTCATATGGTTGCGGGGACAGGATTTGAACCTGTGACCTCTGGGTTATGAGCCCAGCGAGCTACCGAACTGCTCCACCCCGCGTCGCTTGATCAACACTACCCTACTTTTCCGACCCTCCGGACCACTGTCCCGCCAGGCTGCACCTGGTTGTTAAACAGGAAAGTCCGGACACTATGTGTCCGGACTTTCCGTCAGTTGCGGGGACAGGATTTGAACCTGTGACCTCTGGGTTATGAGCCCAGCGAGCTACCGAACTGCTCCACCCCGCGTCGCAAGATCTACTTTACCGGGAGGTGAACGTGGGGCCAAATCGGGAGGGCGTGATGTGCGTCTCGCAGCGGCGGCGCCCGCCCCGTAGAGGAGCGGACGCCGCCATTGCAATGCCTTTACTGCCTAATTTCCGGCGGACGCCGAGGGCGAAGCGGACGGCGAGGCCGAGGGTTCAGCCGAGGCATCCGGAGCCGGCGTGGCCTCCGGTGCTGCACTGGCCGGCACCTTGGCCTCGGCGTCGAGGGCTTTCTGCAGTGCTGCAGAGATGCGCTTCTGCGCCTCGCCGTAGGCTGCGAAGTCTCCCGCTGCCAGTGCGGCCTGACCGGCCTGGATGGCGGAGTTGGCCTCGTCCAGGGCCGCCTTGAGCTCGGCCTTGGCGTCGGCGTTCCCCGGTGTGGTCGGCGCTGCCGGGTCCACGGGCGTCTGGCCGTTGTTGTCCGAGTCGCCGGCCGCAGCACCGGAGTCGCCACCGAAGAGCTGCTTCAGCGCCTCATCCAGGGTGGGCGCGAAGCCCACCTTGTCACCGAACGCCACCAGCACGCGCTGCAGTGTGGGGTACGACGTCTCACCAGTGGATTTCAGGTAGACGGGCTGGACGTACAGGATGCCGCCGCCCACCGGAAGGGTGAGCAGGTTGCCGTTGAGGACTTCCGAAGCACCCTGGCGCAGCAGGTTCAACGCCTGGGAGACCGTGGGATCCGAGTTGAACTTGTTCTGGGCCTGTCCAGGGCCGGGGACCTGGGTCTCCGGCGGGATCTGGAGCAGCCGCAGCTGGCCGTAGCTGTCAGCCTTCACCCCGGCCTCGTTCCCAGCGTCGGAATCCGCTGCAAGGAAGCCGTACAGCACGTTGCGGGCATTGCCGTTGACGATCTGCGGTATGAACGAGGACGTCAGCTGGAACGCGGGTTCCTTCTGGTCAGGCATCTGCAGTGACATGTAGAACGGCGGCTGCTTGACGCCGCTGGTCGAATCCACTGTGGGGTCCGCCGGTACGCTCCAGACGTCCTTGGTCTGGTAGAAGGTGGACGGGTCCGTCACGTGGTACTCGCCCAGGAGCTGGCGCTGGACCTTGAACAGGTCCTCCGGGTAGCGGACGTGGCTCATAACATCGCCCGACATTTCGGAGAACGGCTTGAGCGAGGTGGGGAACACTTTCTGCCAGGCCTTCAGCAGCGGGTCCTGGTCATCCCAGGCGTAGAGCGTGACGGAGCCGTCGTAGGCGTCAACAGTGGCCTTGACCGAGTTCCGGATGTAGTTCACCGAGCTGTTGGGCAGGGCCACGGCGCGTCCGGACGTGGTCTGGGTGTCAGTGGTGGCATCGGAAAGCTGCTCCTGCTGCGAGTACGGGTAGTACTGGCTGGTGGTGTAGCCATCCACGATCCATTTGACCCTGCCGTCCACCACTGCCGGGTAGGCGTTGCCATCGACGGTAAGGTACGGGGCGACCTTCTCCACGCGTTCGCGGGGGTTCCGGTCGTAAAGGACCTGTGATTCCTCGTTCACGCCGTCGGAGAGAAGCAGGTCGGAGGACTGGAACTTGATGGAGTACAGGATCTTGTTGAAGAAGCTGCCCACGTTGGGACCGCCGTTGCCTTCGAACGTGTACTGCGCATCGCCTTCGCCTTCGCGGCCTGAGGGCCGGTCCTGCTCACGCGCCGGCGCTCCGTCCGGGGCACCCACGATCGAGTAGTCCGGCGAGGACTCGCCGAAGTAGATGCGCGGCTCGTAGGTGGAGTCATCGCCCAGCACACCCGTGGAGGGGATTCCGGACTGCAGGAACTCGGGCTTGCCATCCACCGTGAACTTGTTGCCCTTGGCAGCAACCACGCCGTAGCCGTGCGTGTACACAACGTGCTGGTTGAGCCAGCCCTGCTGATTGTTGGCGACGTTCGACGGGTTCAGTTCACGCACCGCGATCACGGTGTCCTGGATCTTGCCGTCAACCTCGTACCGGTCAACGTTCAGCGCCTCGGGGAACTGGTAGTACGGGCGGTACTGCTCCAGCTGTGAGAACGCGTCCGAAATCAGGTTCGGGTCCAGCAACCGGATGTTTGCCGTGGTCTGGGCGTCCGGGGCGAGGGCGCCGGTGCTCGCCGTGTTCGTGGCGTCATACCGGTCCACCTGGATCGCATCCAGGCCGTAGGCGGCCCGGGTGTTGTCGATGTTCCGCTGGATGTACGGCTTTTCCAGGGTCTCCTCGGACGGGCGGACCTGGAACTGCTGGATGACCCACGGGTAGACGCCGCCGGCCAGGATGGATGTGATGACCAGCATGGCCGTGCCGATCACCGGCAGCCGCCAGCGGCCGATCACCGCGGACACCACAAAGAGGATGGCAACCAGGACGGCCGCGACGGCGAGGATCGCCTTGGTGGGGATGACGGCGTTGACGTCGGTGTACAGCGCACCGGCCCAGCGTCCGCCGTTGCTCTGCACGGCGGAGAACCGGTCCAGGAAGAAGTTGACGCCCAGGAGGACCAGGAAGGCGGCACCGGTGACGGCGATGTGGATCTGGGCTGCGCGGCTGGTGAACACACCGCGTTCCATCAGGCGGATACTGCCGTACAGGTAGTGGGTCAGGATGCCCGCAATGCCGGCGATGACCACAACACTGATCAGGAAGCCCACCACGAAGCCCAGGAACGGCAGGACCATCAGGTAGAAGCTGATGTCCATGCCGAATTGGGGATCAGTCTTGCCGAACGGCTCCTGGTTGAAGAACAGCAGGACTTTCTGCCACTGGCTGGCTGCGGCACTGCCGGCGAAAAGCGCGAAGAGGACAGGCAGGCCGATCATGACGACGCGACGGACGGGTTCCAGCTGGGCCTGGTACCTGTTGAGGTTGTCCCTGACTTCGGAGTCCGGGGCGTACACCGGCCGGGACCGGTAGGCGATGCGGATGGCGAAGAAAACCCCGGCGAACATCAGTGCAAAGCCGGCCAGGAAGATGCCGATCCGTGACAGGTTCTCGGTGAGGAAGACTTCCAAGAACCCCAGTTGGCGGTACCAAAGGACGTCAGTCCAGACATTGGCAAAGAAAATGAAGCCCACAACCACCAGGGCAACAACGATCAGGGTGGGCGTCAGTGCGCCGCGTCTTGAAGGGGGTCTACCGGTGGGCATGGTGCTGGCAGGACGGGACAAACTGGTACCTCATAGCTGGTCGTCAGATTTACGAGCGTGCGTGCGAGTGACGTCAGGTCCCGGCCAAACCGCTGGATCAGTCCGTCATAATTGCCACGAGTGGCGGTATTGCTTAGTTCCTGTCGAGGACAGATGCGCCCAGTCTAGTTGTTTGTGCACGCTGGCAAGCCGGACGTGTCCTGGCCGCTGCCGGCCAGTTCGACGGCGGCACGCGCACCGGCGAGATTCTCCACCCGGACCACCTGCAGGCCGTCGGGGATGTGCCCCACCACTTCGTCGCAGTTGCCTGCGGGCGCGAGGAATACAGTGGCTCCGGCGGCCCGTGCGCCGATGAGTTTCTGTCCGATGCCGCCGATGGGTCCCACTGCACCGTCCGGTGAGATGGTTCCGGTTCCGGCCACGTGCTTGCCGCCGGTGAGGTCACCGGGCGTCACGGTATCGATGATTCCCAAGGCAAACATCATTCCGGCACTGGGGCCGCCCACTTTGTCCAGGGAGATCTGGACGTCGAAGGGAAAGGTGAAGAGTGCCTTGAGCACCACACCCAGGACGAACCTGCCCTCGCCGTTGTCCTTGGGAGTGATGGTCTGGGTGACCTGCTGCCCGTCGCGTTCCACCACTACGTCCACGGGGGCACCCTTGCCTGCCGCGAGGTCCTCCTGGATGACGGCGAGGGACGTGATGTCCTTGCCGTTGATGGAGACAAGGACATCAGAGGGCTGGATCTTGCCTTCCGCGGCGGCCCCGGTGGAGAGGTCTACGGCCTGGAGCTGCTGGCCGTAGGGGATGCCCAGTTCGGTCAGTGCTGAGGCGATGGCGTTTTCCTGCGAGGTGGTCATTGCCACAGTGCTTTGTTCCTGGGCTTCCTCCTTGGAGGTACCCGTTGGGTACAGCAGTTCCTGGGGGTAGACGGCTTTGGAGCGGTCCAGCCAGGCGGAAAAGGCTCCCAGGATGCTGACCGGCCCGTTGGGGCCGCCGTCCACGTAGACGGTGGTCAGGTCCAGGTTTCCGGCCGCGGGGAATGTTTCCCTGCCGGTCACACTGATGACGGGGTGGCCCTGGCTCTGTCCCAGGGTGTTGTAGGTGGGGCCGGGTGATTCCACCACGTAGGGAACGGGAATGGTGGCGACGGCGATCCCCAGTCCCAGCGCGGACACGCCGGCGAGCATCATGGCCGAGACCTTATGGTCCCGGGGCGTAGGCCCGGTAGGGGCATCCGGCGGGAAGCCTTCGGCAGGCCAGCCGCCGGCTGCCTCAGGCGTGGCGGGCGGCGGGGTCAGCCCGGAGGCATGGTCCTCTGGCGGGAGTCCGCCACGGGTCGTAGTCACCGGACCAACATTACGCGGTGCTGGCCGTTGACAGCTCTTTGCCTACAGCGAACGGCGCCGCGGGGCGGCAGACAGCCGTGCACCACCGGGGTACCGTGAAGGTTGATCAACAGTCACACCGACGATCGGCGGGATCATGACCTCCAATCCACTCAACTCCTCCAACGGCGACGAGACGCCGAAGGATCCGTTGACCGAAATGCTGCAGAACCTGATGGGCGGCAAGGGGATGGAAAACTTCGACCCCGCCGAGCTGGCCAAAGCTGCCGGCCTGCCGGACGACCCCAACCTCCTGGCCCAGATGTTCTCCCAGGTCCAGGCCATGATGAGTGCACCGTCCGAGGGACCCGTCAACTGGCAGCTGGCCCACGAAAACGCCCGACGCGTGGCCGCCACCGGCGCAGACCCGTCCGTCACCTCCCAGCAGTCGAAGGAAGTGGACGAGGCACTGCGCCTGGCCGAGCTCTGGCTGGACCCGGTCACCGACCTTCCTGCCACGGGCCTGATTGGCCGTGCGTGGTCCCGTGCGGAGTGGGTGGAGGCCACCCTGGGAACGTGGAAACGGCTCACCGAACCGGTGGCGAACAGCATTGCCAACGCGCTGTCCGCAGCCATGACCGAGCAGATGCCCGAAGAGATGAAGTCCATGATGGGCGGAGCGTCCTCCATGCTGCAAAACATGGGCGGAGCGATCTTCGGCATGCAGCTGGGGCAGGCCATCGGCGCCCTGTCGGCGGACGTGGTCAGTTCCACCGACATCGGCGTGCCGCTGGCCGACCTGGAGATGGCCCTGCTGCCGGCGAATGTGGCGGCTTTCGGCGAGGGCCTTTCCCTGCCGGCCAACGATATCCGGCTGTTCCTGGCCGTCCGGGAAGCTGCGCACGCACGACTCTTCGTCCAGGTGCCGTGGCTGCGGGGCCATCTGCTCAGCGCCATCGAGGCGTACGCCAGGGGCATCCATATCGACACGTCCCGCATCGAGGAACTGGCACGGGACCTGGATCCGAGCAATCCCGAAGGCATCCAGGAAGCCCTGTCCCAGGGCGTGTTTATGCCGCAGCGCACTCCCGCCCAGGACCAGGCCCTGGAAAAACTCGAAACGGCCCTGGCCCTGGTGGAAGGGTGGGTGGACGAGCTCACCGCGGCCGCCACGGAAAAGGTCCTGCCCTCGGCGGGTGCTCTCCGCGAAACGGTCCGCAGGCGCCGCGCCACCGGCGGACCCGCCGAGCATGCCTTCGCCTCGCTGGTGGGTCTTGAACTGCGCCCGCGCCGCCTGCGTGACGCCGCCACCCTGTGGGCCAGCCTCAAGGACGAACGCGGCATCGAAGGCCGGGACGCCATCTGGCACCACCCTGACCTGCTGCCCACGTCAGAGGACCTGGATGATCCTCAAGGCTTCAGCGCCCGCCGGAAACTCGCGGAAGCCAGCGACAGCGAAGTGGACGACGCGCTGCAGAAGCTGTTGAGCGGTGGCTTCGATGACGCCCCGGAGAAAACCGACGACGACGACAGCGGGGAGCCCCAGCCGAAAGGGTAACCGCCGCGAAGGCCCGGCACGCCAGTGCCGGGCCTTCGGCATCCGTCGCGTCAATCAGGCGTTGCGGCGGAAAAATCAGTCGGCGTCAGCCGGCCACCCGTGCGGTTCCGCGCCGGCCTCGGATCCGCTCTCCGGCAGGCCCCGGCCGGTGGCAAACGAGACGCCTTCGAGGAACGCCTTGGCCCGTTGTGTCTCCGGGTATGCCGTGAGCAGTTGCCAGAAAGCGGCATTGTGGCTGGCCACCAGGAGGTGGGCCAGTTCATGCAGCAGGACGTAGTCGATAACCCACTGCGGCATGGGCCGGAGCTTGTCCGACAGGCGGATGGAGCCCTGGGCAGGCGTCGCCGAACCCCAGCGTGAGTTCTGGTTGCTGACCCAGCGCACCGACGTCGGTACTGCGCGTCCGCCGAGGTACTGCCCGGAGAGCTGCGCCGCGTGGGCCGCGAGGGCTGCGTCGGAAGCGGGACGTTTCCTGCCGGCGGCCGTCCGCCGCTCCCCCTGGCGCTGCAGCTTGGCCAGCATCCGGTGGGCCCACTCCGCTTCCTGGGCCTTGGTGAAGCGGGCCGGGATGGCCACTACCGCCGTGCCGTTCTCCCAGAACGCCGCCACGGTGCGGGTGCGCCGTGCCGACCGCCGGATCTCCACGGGGGCACCATCAGCGGTGGTCAACGGGGCTGCCGCCCGCCGGCCAAGGACCGGCGCCGCAACGACTGCCGGCTCTGTCACAGTTCGGTACTTTCGATGAGGACCCGCAGGACGTCCTCGCCGTAGCGTTCCAGCTTGGTGGGCCCCACTCCGGCGAGTTCCGCGAGTTCCTCCAACGATTCAGGCCGGGCCTCGGCGATGGCCGTCAGCGTTGCATCCGTGAAGACAACAAACGCCGGGACGTCCGCCGACTGCGCCACGTCGCGGCGCCAATTCCGCAAGGCGTCGAAGGTCTGTTCCTCGTAGGTGGGCGGGCACGAATTGCAGCGCCCCACTTTCCGTTCCGCGCCGGTGCCCAGCATGGTGCCGCAAACCCGGCACATGGCCGGGGCCGCTGCCTTCCGGCGTGGCGCCGGGCCTTTGCCCCGCAGGCTGGAGGTGGCCACCGAGTTGGGCCGGAGCCCATCCATAAACCGCGACGGTTTGCGGTTGGCGCGCCCGCCCGGTGTCCTGGCCGTTGACCAGGACAGGGACAGGTGCTCGCGGGCCCGCGTGATGCCCACGTAGAGGAGGCGCCGTTCCTCGTCCACTGCTTCGGGTGAATCTGCGAACGAGATGGGCATCAGGCCTTCACTGAGCCCCACCAGGAAGACGGCGTCCCATTCCAAACCCTTGGCGGCGTGCAGGGAGGCCAGGGTAACGCCCTGCACGGTGGGCGCGTGCTGGGCAAGTGAACGTTCCTGCAGTTCGTTGACGAAATCAGCGAGGCTGAACTCCGGCCCGCGGACTTCGCGCAGCTCATCGGCCAGCGCCACCAGCGCTGCCAGGGATTCCCAGCGTTCCCGCAGGGCGCCGCCGCTGTGGGGAGCTGATTCGGTGTAGCCGAGGGAGGCCACGATATCGCGGACCACCTGGCCCAGCGTGCCCGCCGAGTCATCCTCGGCCACGGCCCGCGTGGCTGCCCGCAGCTGCAGGATGGCGTCCCGGACTTCCTTGCGCGCGAAAAACCGTTCGCCGCCGCGCAGCTGGTAGCCGATTCCGGCCGCTGCCAGCGCCTGCTCGTAGGCTTCGGACTGTCCGTTGGTTCGGAAAAGGACAGCCACCTGGCTGGCCTGGGTGCCGTCGTCGAGCAGTGCCTTGATCTTCCGGGCCACGGTGGCGGCCTCGGCTTCGTCGTCCGAGCACTCGGTGAACTCGGGGACCGGGCCCGCGGGCCGCTGCGCCACAAGCTGCAGCGGCGACGCCCAAGCGGCGTCAGCGACCGGACCGCCGCTGCGCCGTCCGGCCAGGAGGTCGTTGGCCAGCTTCACCACCTGCGGGGTGGAACGGTAGTCGCGGATGAGCTTGACCACGTTGGCTTCCGGATAGCGCGCCTTGAAATCGAGCAGGTGCTTCGGCGATGCGCCGGTGAAGGAGTAGATGGTCTGGCTGGCGTCACCCACCACACAAAGCTCGTCCCGGCCGCCCAGCCACAGCTCCAGGAGCCGCTGCTGGAGCGGGGAAACGTCCTGGTATTCGTCCACCACAAAGTGCCGGTACTGCTCACGGACGGTGGCGGCGACCTTTTCGTCCTCCTGCAGGATGCCCACCGTGATGAGCAGGACATCCTCGAAGTCGATGACGTTCCGGTCCGTTTTCACGTCCTCGTAGGACTGGAAAACACGGGCGACGGCGGTCAGGTCGAAGCCACCCGGCGCGCCACGGTCCTGGGCGTTCTCCAGGTAGTTCGCCGGGGTGAGCATTGACACTTTTGCCCATTCGATTTCCGAGGCAAGGTCGCGGATGGAGGCCCTGTCAGTACTCAGCCGAAGGCGCCGTGCAGCCTCCGCGAGCATCTGGGCTTTATGGTCCAGGAGGTTGGGCAAGGTGCCACCCACGGCCTGGGGCCAGAAGAACTGGAGCTGGCGCAACGCGGCTGCGTGGAAAGTGCGGGCCTGGACATTGCCGGCGCCGAGGTCCCGCAGCCGGCTGCGCATTTCCGCGGCAGCCCTCGCGGTGAAGGTGACGGCCAGAAGCCGCTGCGGCGAGTAGACGCCTGAGTGCACGCCGTAGGCGATGCGGTGGGTGATGGCGCGGGTCTTTCCGGTTCCGGCGCCGGCCAGCACGCACAGCGGACCGTTGAGGGTACTGGCCACCTCACGCTGTTCGGCGTCCAGGCCGCCAAGGATGCGGTCCTCGAGGGAGGCTGTGCCGTCAAAATTCTCTGTAGTCACTTCTGCTGTTCTTAGTCTCGACTGCCGGATGAATCCGGTGGATGGTTGGCCTCAGGAACCGGTGAGGTCCTGGATGCGTCCGCCGTACCAGTGTTCGATCAGGGACCTGGCGATGGAAAGCCTGCTGGAGATGGTGATCTCACCAGCGAGCACGGCTGCCTGGAGTTCTTCTCGGCTGAACCAGCGCGCCCTGGTGACCTCAACGCCGTCGGGCGTTGCCTCGGTGTCTTCAGTGATGGCGGTGAATCCAAGCATAAGGGAGGCAGGAAACGGCCACGACTGCGACCCGAGGTACTGGCAGGCTGCCACCCGGACGCCGACTTCCTCGTGGATCTCGCGGACCACTGCCTGCTCGAGGGACTCGCCGGGCTCCACAAAGCCGGCCAGGGTGGAATAGTTTTTGGCTTCCGCAGGACCCCCGCCGCCCAGCAGCACCCGGCCGTCCGGGCCAACCACGGTCACGATGATGGCGGGGTCCGTCCGCGGATAGTGTTCGGATTGGTCCGAAGGGCACCGCCGGACCCAGCCGCCGGCTTCGACCTCTGTGGGCGTGCCGCACCGCGGGCAGTGCGTGTGCAGGGCGTGCCAGTTGGTGATGGCGCTGGCTTCGACAAACAAGGCTGTGTGCAGGCTGCTCAGGCCCGCTGCGACGTCACGGAAACCGGCCCAGGCGGCGTCCTCGGGGATCCCTGCCGTGCCGGGCGCTGCAGGTTCGGACAGGACAAAGAGCAGCAGTTCGGTGCCTTCGGCAAGCTCCCCGCCCGGAAGGGCAGCGCCCAGGTAAACCACCAGTTCCGGGCCCTGGCCGGCAGCTGCGAGGGCTTCGTGGAGCTCCCTGGCCCCGGCCATGTACAGGCCGTCGCCGTGGATCAGGCCCTGCCGCCGGGACAGGACAACAGCCATCGTCCCGGAGCCTGCCAGCAGGTCCGCCACCATGCCGCGCCTGACCCGTCCCACCGAGCCACGGTCCACCAGGGCAGGCCGGACCGGGAGAAGGGCGTCCGTCAGGTGGTTGGCCGGCAGCTGCGCCGGCACCTCCCGGTGGAGCGGCATTACAGACTCAGCGTGGCTCATAGGTCCACCGTACTGACTGGGACTGACAATTGACATTTCCAGAGGCCCGGCTGTGGACCAGCGGACCGCACTATTTCCACATATCTCAAGACTCGCCGCCGCCGGATGGGCCCGCGGGCGGGCGGGCAATCTACCGTTGAACGGTGAGAAGAAAACCGATTGAACTGGCCGCCATTGCAACCGCGGCAGTCCCCGGGCTGACCCCCACGGCCGTCAGCGCAGCCCCGGACGATCCCGCGGACTTCGACTCGGCCCTCCTCCTGGATTCCGAGGGCAAGCGCTGGCGGGTCCGGTCACCCCGGCATGCCGAAGCAAGCGCCCGGCTGGAAACCGAGTTCCTGGTGTTGCGCGCCTTCGCCCCCGGCATCCGCGCCGAGCTGCCATTCCTGATGCCCACGGTGGCCGGCAGCGTCAGGCTTGGCACGCTCACCACGTTTGTCTACTCACATCTGGCGGGCAACAACCGCAGCATTGAAGACCTCACCGCCGGGCCGGACAGCCTGGCCCGGGAAGTTGGTGCCGCCCTCGCGGCCATCCACGACCTGCCCCGCGCGCTGGTCAGCAACGCCGACCTGCCCAGTTACACCCCCAACGAGTTCCGCCAGCGCCGGCTCAACGAGCTGGACCAGGCCGCCACCACGGGCAAGATCCCGTCGGCATTGCTCCGCCGCTGGGAACACGCCATGGAGGACGTGTCCCTGTGGCGTTTCAACCCCTGCGTGGTCCATGGTGACCTGCACGAGGACAACCTGCTGGTGGAGGGTCCCCGCGTCACCGCCGTCACCGGTTGGACCGACCTCCGGATCGGCGACCCTGCCGACGACTTTGCCTGGCTGGTGGCCTCCAACGAACAGGACTTCGTGGCCGCGGTCCTGGCCGGCTACACAGCCGGACGGCGGGACACCCCTGACCAGCACCTGCTCCGCCGGGCGGCCCTTTCCGCCGAGTTCGCCCTGGCCCAGTACCTGGTCAAGGGCATCGCCGCGGGCGACACCGCCATGGTGGCCGAGGCCGAATCCATGCTCGAGACCCTGGCCAGCGATATCGCCGAATACGGCGGGCAGCCCATCAGCGTGGAGCCGCAGCCCGCCTCCGGCAGCGCCGCCCAGGACGCCGGGGCTTCGCCGGCCGGACCTGGGGAGCCGCCCGCCGCCGTCGCTGGAAATGCCGTGGCAACGGACGACGGCGGCCATGCCGCGGCCGGGAAAGCCGTTACCGTGACACCGGTACCGGTAGCCGTGCAGCCGGCCGTCCACGTGGCGCCGATCCCGGTGGCTCCGGTTCCTGTGACTCCGGTTCCTGAGACTCCGGTTGAGGCGGCCCCGGCTCCTGCGGACTCCGCGGCGCCCGCAGCGGATACTTCACCCGGCGAAACCGGGGAGGATACCTCCACCGCCGCCATCTCGATCGTTGAGGCCAAGCAGGCTGAACCGGAACCCTCCGGGCAGGGCCCGGCCAAGTCCGGCAGCTGAGCGGGCCCCGGGCGCACCCCTGATTAGGCCAGGGCGGCCTGGACCAGTTCCTCGAGTTCCCTTGCCGTTGCCAGGTCATGGGGCCGCACCACGTTGTTGTCAGCCACGTAGAAGAAGGCCGCGCGCACGTCATCCAGCGGGACACCCTTCAATCGGGCCCAGGCCAGCCGGTAGACGGCCAGCTGCACGGCCCTGGCCCGCAGGTGGGCACCTGATGGACGCCTGCCGGTTTTCCAGTCCACCAGGTCCCAGCGCCCGTCAGCGTCCTGGAAGACGGCATCAATCCGGCCACGGACCACCACGTCCCCTACCCGGGTCTCCACCGGCACCTCCACAAATGCCGGCGACCTTTCCGCCCAAGGAGAAGCCTTGAACGTGGCCACCATGGCGTCGAGATCGTAGGCGGCGTCGATGTGGTCGTCCGCGCCGGGGGCCTCCCCCAGGTCCAGCATCCCGGTGGTGCCGAAGTAGTCCTCCACCCAGGCGTGGAACGCCGTGCCCTTGCGGGCCGACATGCCCGGTTCGCGGGGCACAGGGCGGCGGAGCCGGGACAGGACTGCCGATGGGTCCTCGCCGAGGTCCACCAGCGTTGACGCCGAGATGTGGCTGGGCAGGTGCACGTCCTGGCCATGGGCTGTCTCT
>NZ_LFQH01000098.1:0-15985 GCF_001238605.1 Arthrobacter sp. ZBG10
GGCGGGAACGGTGGCCGCCACAGCCGCCAGGTCGCGGTTGGACGCGGGGCCCAGCAGGGACCCTGCGGCCACCACGGCCCCTGCGGCTGCCAGCACCAGCGCGGACGCGGCAAATCCTGCCGCCGCGGCTTTGCGCCGTTTTCCGGCGGGACGCACGGGGGCCTCCGCCGGGGTCCCGGCCGCCGGGGCGGGGGGTTGCGGAGCTGAGGGCTTGGCCGGTGCTGTGGCCTGGCCCGCTGCGGGGGTGGTGTTCTCACGCATTCTGTTGTTCCTTACGCAAAGAGCCCTCGCCACGTGAAAGGCCGGTCCGTGGCCGCGGCGCCGGCAGTGGGATGGCCAGCAGGATGGTCAGGCCGATCACCGTCAGCTGGGCTATTCCGGCCCAGGGCCCCCAGGGGTTTTCGTAACGGACAGTCAGTTGGCCGGCGGCGGTGGGAAGGGCAAAGGCCTGCGACCAGCCGGAGGTGGCGGTGGGCAGCTTTTGGCCGTCCAGCCACGCGCTCCAGTGCGGATCGGCCCGTTCAGCAAGGACAAGCAGCCGGCCGTCCGGCCCGGCAGGGATTGCGGCGTCGACGTCGGTGGCTGCGGACGGCACCATGGCAATCGCTGCCCCGCCGCCGTCGATAATCCTCACCCTGTGGGCAACCTCGGCAGCCTGGTTGGCGGGCTGGTTGAGGGGCGTGATGCGCCACAGCCAGCCCATGTCCGTCTGGCCCACCGCGACGAGTCCGGGCACGGCGTCCATGCGGCTCGCGGTCAGCTGCGCGGCGGAATCGGCGGCGCGGAGCACCACAAACCCGGCTCCCAGCTGTTCCAGGTCCGCGCGCGGGTCCACGCCCTGGCCCGCCACGAGCGTTGCCACAACCCGGCGGAGCGAAGCGGTCACGCCGTCGTCGTCGCGGACGGTTTCGGCGCCCGGCGCGCCGATGATGTTCCGTGCTGAAGCGATCGCTGACAGGCTGTCCAGCGTAGTGCCGGCGCCGCGCTGGAGCGCAGCATCGATGGTGCCGTCGTCGCGGGTGCTGATCAGGAGGGTCCGGGTTTGTTCCGGACCTGTCCCCCGGTCGATTGCAGTGGCCGGCAAGGTCCGCGGGGTGGCGGGAACCACCAGCCGCGGGGTGCCCAGCGGCTGGCCCTCGGCGTCTGCCGCAGGCGCTGCCGCTGCGGCGGGATCCGTGCCCAGCAGGTTCTGGGCGGACCAGGCGGCCATGCCGGCGAGGGGGCCGGCCAGGACCAGGACCAGGCCGGCGGCCACGGCCACCCGAACCCCTGCCCGCTTACGGGGATTGTGGGCGGCGGCACGGTCGGCCAGCGAGAGGAGCTGCTCGGCGCCGAGCAGGCCGGCGCCCAGCAGGGCAAAGGCCGCTGCCGAGACAGCGGGCCCGGTAAACGGCACCACCAGGGTGTCCGCGCCGGCCGCGGTGGCCACCTGGCCGGCGAGCCAGCCGCCGGCAAGGGCTATCGCGGCTGCTGACCACAGTGACCGGACCGTTTTGGCGCGGCGGCCTGTGATGAACAGCCCCACAACAGCGAGGAGCAGGATGGGGACGGCAACCAGGCCGGCGAGCACCGGGGCCCAGGGAACAATGCCGCCATCGAAGACGGAAAGCCCGGCCAGGCCGCCGTCAAGGCCGAACCGCAGGGGCTGGCCCAGGAGCTGCTGCCACAGGGGTGCGGCTTCGAAGGCCAGGGGCAGGCCTGGATCGGCGAGGAGGGCGCGGGGCCGGTCCAGCACGGACAGGCCAAACGGAATAAACAGGGCAGCGGCGGGCAGCAGGGCCCACCACACGGTCCGGCCGCGGCGGCCCAGCAACAGTCCGCACAGCACCACCACGGCCACGGCAGGCACCAGCAGTGCCGGCGCCGAAGCCGCGATGACGGCCAATGCCAGGCCGGCGGCGGCCGCAGCTGTCCAGGACGGGGTGCCGTTGATGCCGGGCCGGATGGGTGGCTTGTTTCCTGTCCTGCGGTCGCCGGGGGCGGGCATGGTGAATCGTCCGTGGCCTACCGCTGAGCCTGTGGCCCGGAGCAGCGCGAGGGCAAACAGGGGAATCATCAGGTGCGCGATCAACGCACCGGCGCGGCCCTGGTTAAGTGCCACCTGCAGGGCCGGGGCAGCGGCCCAGGCCAAAGCGGCGGCCAGCCGGAGCCTGCGGCGGACGGTAAGGCCGCCGGCCGCGAACCAGGCAGTGAGTCCGGAAAGCGGGGTGCTGAGCAGCAACAGCCACGCCAGGGCGGCGTTGGCGTCGCCGCCGCCGATGACGCCAAGGACCCACAGGACGTATCCGAAGGGGTCGCCACGGCCCGGCAGCCCGGCGCCGAGGCCCACCCACCAGCTGGAGGCATGGTGCCAGATGTCGCCCAGGCCGGCGGAGACGGGGATCAGCGCACCACCGGATACGGCGTCGGCGCGGAACAGGCCGGCGAGGCCAAGCAGGGCGGCGACCGCGGCGACAATAACGGCAGCAAGGGCGCCGTTGCCCACCCAACCTCGCTTGGTGGTGGCCAGGGCGGCAAAATCATCAGCGGCGTCTCCGGTGGGCTGGTTGGCCAGCGGATCGTGTTCCAGCTCGTCCGCCGGAGTGTTGTCGGATCCCAGCGCCTCCATGAGGGACCGCCGGTGGCTCCACACCTCCCGGCGGGGGGTCTGCAGCTTCCGGATCACGGAACGCCGGATCCTCCGGGTTTTCCGCGCAGCCCCCCTGGCGCGGGCAACGGCCCGGGGCCGGGCCAGGGCAGCGCAGGTCGCGGCCAGCTGGGACAGGCCGTACCCGGGATCTTTGACCAGGATGCTGAGGACGAACTTGAAGAGGCTGCCCAGCAGGGCGCCAACAGCGTGGACCGGGACCAGCCAGGCCGGTGCGTGCTTGAGCCGCAGGTGGACCTGGGCTTTCCTGGCAGCGGCAGCGTTGCCCAGGGCATGCGGCCGGTGGGCCACATGGAACATCCTGGCCGAAGGCACCACCACCACGCGGTGCCCGGCCAGGCGGTTGCGCCAGCAGAAATCGACGTCGTCGCCGCTGCCGGGAAGCGCCGGGTCGAAGCCGCCCAGCTGCTCCCAGACGTCGCGGCGCACCAGCATCCCGGCGGAATTCACCGCGAAAGTATCACTTCGCCCGTCGTACTGGCCCTGGTCCAGTTCCTCGGCGTCAATCAGGGTCAGCCGTTCAGCCCAGCGGCTCGTTGAAAGGCCCACGTCAATGAGGTGGCGTTCCGCGTCCCAGTCCAGCTGCTTGCAGCCGGCCACGGTCACGGACGGCGCCCGCTCCACTGCCGTGAGCAGCTCGGCCAGCGCCTCCGGCGCCGGCGCCGCGTCGTCATGGAGCAGCCAGATCCACTCCGGGCGTGCGTTTTCGGCGGCGGCATGCCATGGCGACAGCCCGGCAAGGCCGGCCTGCACGGCAGCGCCCATACCGCCCTTGACCCGGTCATGGGCCACAACGTGCGCGGCGCCGAGGGCCCCGGCAAGGAGCTGCTGCGATTCGTCGCGGGAGCCGGCATCCACACCGATGGCGCGGTCAACCGGCCGGGTCTGTTCCGCCAGGGCGGAGAGGGTCCTGGGGAGATAGGCACTGCCGTTGTGGGCGACCACAACGGCAGTGACATAAACGTCCTGAAGAATTAGACTGCCCGCTTCCTAAGCCGCCGGCGCTCGCGCTCGGACAGGCCACCCCAAATGCCAAACCGTTCATCGTTGGCCAGCGCATACTCAAGGCACTGCGACCTTACGTTGCACGCACCGCAAACCTTTTTGGCGTCCCGGGTTGAGCCGCCTTTTTCCGGAAAAAACGCCTCGGGATCCGTCTGGGCGCACAAGGCGTCAGTCTGCCACCCCAGCTCCCCTTCGTCGTCGAAGTCCTGCTGGAACGGCAGGCCCAGCCATTCCGGCTGCGTCGCGGCGGAAATGGCCAGTTCCATGGGCGGGTCGAGTTCGTCCTCGGGATCCGCGCCGCTGGAGAGGGCTTCATGGGCTGCCAGGAACGCGGTGGCCTGCTGGTCAAGGCTGCCGCCGGAATTCCGGTTGTAGCGTTCGGCGGCGTCAGGATCTGCAGGATCCACATACCAATCGCCGGGCACGCCCCGTGCACGGTATTTGGCTGTCGCCTGACCGGCGACAATGCCATCTTCCTGGATTCGCTCTGCTTGCCCCACGGCGACCCTCCTGCTGTTGCGGCTACTGCCTGGATACGTGGACACTCGGTTGTGTGCCGGTATTTACGCAGTTGCCTTAGATATCTAATTACACGTGTGTAACTTGGGTGAGTCAAGCCGGAGCCGGGATAATAATCACTCCGAACCCCCAACGCGCGCACGCCACGCCGATCATTTCGTGGCGTGTCGCACGGCCCTCGTGCAGGTCAGCGCGGTTCCCGGCAGCTGCGGCCCTGATTTCCCGGCAATCGGGCACCTTCGGGCAACGCCCCGCCGGGATGGACGTCACTCCGGTGAGAGGCAAGTCACAGGCCTGCTGCACCGGAATGGTCCCGGCCTGCTGGCGCACGGAGGGCTGCCCGGTGGCAGGATGGAGTCATGACTACTCCGGCGTCCCACCTGATGACCAGCCTCCGTTCCGGCAATGCCACAGCGCCGCGGCTTACCTGGTACGGCCCGGACAGCGAACGCGTGGAACTTTCCGGCAGGGTCCTGGACAACTGGGTGGCCAAGACCAGCAACCTGCTCCAGGACGAACTGGACGCGGCTCCCGGGATGCGGCTGAAACTTGACCTGCCCGCGCACTGGAAGTCAATGGTGTGGGCCCTGGCAGCCTGGCAGGTGGGTCTGGAAACGGTCCTGGACGGGGCGGACGCCGATTTCCTGGTCACGGCGGCCACCGACCCGGTCGAGGGCCGGTATGACGCCGTAATCGCCGTTGCCCTGCCTGCCCTGGCCATGCGCTGGCCGGGCACGCTGCCGGCAGGCTGGGTGGATTACGCCGCCGAAGTGCGCTCCCATGGTGACGTCTTTATGGCCCATGCCGAGCCGGACCCGGCGGCCTGCGCCATCCGTGCCGGCGGGGGCGGGGTCCACAGCCAGGCTGGGCTGCTGGAGGGCTTCGCACTCCCCCACGAGGACGGCGCAAGGATCCACCTCGCCGCCGGGGATGGCCTGGAAGGCGCCCTTGCCGGCGCACTGGGCGCCTGGCAGCACGACGGGTCGGTGGTGCTGACCGCACCTGAGGTTGAACTGACGGACCACCTGCTGGCTACCGAACGCATCCACGGCAACTAGGCCACAGCGGCCCTGCCCGCGCGCATTCGGGCTGGATCAGGGCCGGGACGGTCCGCCCGGGGTGCTGCCCTGATCGGCGGCCGGAGCCTGCCCGCGGTGCTGGTGGTGGAGTTCGATCAGGTCATGGTCGTGCGAGAACTCGGGTTCCTGGTCCAGTTCCTCATTGAAGACCCAGAACCGGTAGGCGAAGAACCGGAAGATGGTGCCCAGAACAAGGCCCACAACGCTGCCCGCGATAAAGAGCGAGGGCTTGTCGTTCAGTTCCAGGACGTACTTGGCGAACCACACGCAGCCGGAGGCGATCAGCAGGCCCACGAAGTTCATCACGGCGAACAGGACGGCCTCGCGCACCACGTTGGCCTGCTTACGATGGCGGAACGTCCAGAACCGGTTGGCCACCCACGAGAAGATGCTGGCCACGATCGTGGCGACGGCCTTGGCCCAGACTTCGCTGCCGTGCATGGGCCCCGTGAAAAGCCAGATGAAAATGGCGGAGTCAATGACAAACGCCACACCGCCCACGGCCCCGAATTTGGCAACTTCACGCCAAAAGAGTGAGGCGAGCCCCCGGATTCGATCTGCAAGTGCGCTAAACATGACCCTCCATGGCCGTCTGAACTATGGGCCACACGGCCAAACGACTATTTTAGCCCCCAAACACCCCCTCCGGCCCCTCCGCCGCCGCCTTCCCCGGCGCAGATTGGTGGAAATCTTCGGCGTAGAGCGCCCGGGAAGCCGGGATCACGGGCTGTCTTCGGTAGGCTTGCCCATGTGACTTTTCCAGTAATAGGCGTGGTTGGCGGCGGCCAACTGGCCCGAATGATGGCCCCAGCCGCAACCGCACTCGGCTTTGAACTCCGTGTCCTGGCAGAAAGCGGGGACGTTTCGGCAGTCCCGGCGGTCCGGACCTCACCGGTGGGTGACTACAAGGACCTCCAGGCCCTGCTCGGCTTTGCCGAAGGCGTGGACGTGCTGACCTTCGACCACGAGCACGTCCCCACGGCGCACCTGCGCGCCCTCCAGGACGCCGGGGTCAACGTCCAGCCCGGACCGGACGCCCTGGTCCATGCCCAGGACAAACTGGTGATGCGTGCTGCCATCGAGAGGCTGGAACTGCCCAACCCCGCGTGGGCCTCAGTGGACGGCATCGCCGACCTGGTGGCCTTCGGGGAGGACAGCGGCTGGCCCGTGGTGCTGAAGATGCCCCGCGGCGGGTATGACGGCAAGGGTGTTCGGATTGTCGCGTCCGCGGAGGAAGCCGCAGAAACCGCTGAGTGGTTTGCCGCCATGAGCCCGCTGCTGGCCGAGGCCAAAGTGGAATTCACCCGCGAACTTTCGGCCCTGGTGGCCCGGACTCCGGACGGCGAGTCCCGGGCCTGGCCCGTGGTGCACACCATCCAGGTTGACGGCGTCTGCGATGAAGTCATTGCCCCGGCCCTGGACATCCCGGTGGAGGTCGCCGCCGCTGCCGAGGACGCGGCCCTGCGGATCGCCGCCGAACTCAACGTGACAGGCGTCCTCGCCGTCGAACTTTTTGAAACCCCCGGCTCCGGCCCCGGGTTCCTGATCAACGAACTGGCCATGCGGCCGCACAACACCGGCCACTGGACCCAGGACGGTTCGGTGACCAGCCAGTTTGAGCAACACCTCCGGGCTGTTTTGAACCTTCCGCTCGGGTCCACCGACGTGCTGGCACCGGTAGTGGTGATGAAGAACTTCCTGGGCGGCGACAACCAGGACCTGTTCTCGGCGTTCCCCCTGGCGTTGGCCAGCGAACCGGCCGCCAAAGTGCACTGCTACGGCAAATCGGTCCGCCCGGGCCGCAAGATAGGACACGTGAACCTGGTGGGCACGTCCGCGGCGGACGTTGATTCCGTCCGCAGCCGCGCCTCGCTGGTGGCGGGCATCATCCGTGATGGCCGCGTCCCCGCCGGGGAACCGCAGCAAACATTCGAGGAGAACCAATGAGCGCCAAAGCCAACCCCGCCGCCACACCGGCGGCGGCCCCCCTGGTGGGACTGGTCATGGGTTCCGACTCCGACTGGCCCGTGATGGAAGCTGCGGCCGAAGCCCTGGCTGAGTTCGGCATCCCCTTCGAAGCTGATGTGGTTTCCGCACACCGGATGCCCACCGAGATGATCAGTTACGGCAAGTCCGCCCACGAACGCGGGCTCCGTGTGATCATCGCCGGCGCCGGCGGTGCCGCCCACCTGCCCGGCATGCTGGCGAGCGTCACTCCGCTGCCCGTGATCGGCGTCCCCGTTCCCTTGAAGACCCTGGACGGGATGGACTCGCTCCTTTCCATCGTCCAGATGCCCGCCGGTGTACCGGTGGCCACCGTCTCCATCGCCGGCGCCCGGAACGCGGGCCTCCTGGCTGTCCGGATCCTCGCAGCCGGTACCGACGATCTGGCAGCCTCCCTCCGGACCGACCTGCTCGCATTTGCCGAGGAACTCAACGCCGTGGCCAGCCGCAAGGGGGCAAACCTCCGGCAGAAAGTCAGCGAGGTCTTCGCGGACCCCGCGGGCTCCCCCCGGGGCAGCCACTAGGACGCGCCCATGGCCAGCAGCAAAGCACAGCACGAAGCCACCGGCAGTGGCCTGACCGATCCCGTCCGGTTCCCGGCCGGCGCCGCCCCCGCGGTCCGCACCAAGCGGGCCTTTGTCCTGGTGCTGCTGACCCTCCTGGTTCCGGGCAGTGCGCAATTGGTGGCCGGCGACCGCAAACTGGGCCGCACGGCCCTGCGGGTCACCCTGTGCGCCTGGGGGCTCGTGGCCATTGCCCTGCTCCTTGCCGTGTTCAACAGGAGCCTGCTGATCAACATCCTGGCCAACCAGTTCGGTTCACTGCTGGTGGTCATCCTGCTCGTCGCCTTGGCTGCCGGCTGGGCGGTCCTGTTTGTCAACACCCTGCGCCTGATCCGCCCGGTCCTGCTGGCGCCCAAGGCGCGTCCCGGCGTCGCCATTGCCCTCGTCCTGTCGCTGGTCCTGGGCAGCGGTACCCTCGCCTACAGCGCCTACCTGCTCAACGTGAGCCGCAACGCGATCGGGAGTATCTTCTCTGCCGGCCCCGCCATCGAACCGGTGGACGGCAGGTACAACTTCCTGATGATGGGCGGTGACGCGGGCGATGACCGCACCGGCCGCCGCCCGGACAGCCTTTCCGTCCTGAGCGTGGATGCCAAAACGGGCCAGACGGCCATCATCTCGGTGCCCAGGAACTTCCAGAACGCACAGTTCAGCGAAGGGTCGCCGATGCGGGACATCTACCCGGACGGTTACAACTGCGGCGACGAGTGCCTGATCAACGCGATCAACACCGAGGTCACCAACAAATACGCGGACCTGTACCCCGGCGTCGCTGATCCAGGGGCGCAGGCCACCATGGAAGCCGTCTCCGGCACCCTGGGCCTCACGGTCCAGGCCTATGTCCTGGTGGACATGGAAGGTTTCGCCAAACTCATCGACGCCATGGGTGGAATCAAAATCAAGGCCGGTGGCTGGGTGCCGCTGAGCGGTGAGGTCATCGATGAGGCGAACGGCATCCACGGCATGCCCATGGGCTGGATTCCGGCCGGCGAACACCGCCTGAACGGCGACCTGGCGCTCTGGTACGGCCGGTCCCGCGAATTTGTGGACGACTACGCCAGAATCCAGCGCCAGCAGTGCATCCAGCAGGCCATGCTCAAACAGCTCGACCCGGGCACGCTGCTGGCCAAGTTCGAGGAAATCGCCAATGCCGGAACCCAGGTGGCGGACTCCAACATCTCGTCCAACCAGCTGGGCAGCTTCGTGGACCTCGCCGTAAAAGCAAAGGGACTTGACATCAAGCGGATGACTATCGGTCCGCCGGACTTCGACGCCTCCTTCTCCACGGTGCCGGACTTCGGTGAACTCCACTCCCGCGTGGACCAGCTGCTGGCGTCGGCCGGGCCGCAGGCTGCCGGGACGGCCGACGACGCCATGGCAGTTCCCGCCCCCGGTACCGGCCAGGTGCAGGCCGCCGGAGTTCCTGCCGCCCTTTACGCGGCCGGCGCCCTTCCCCGCCAGCAGTCACCGTCGCCGTCGGACTTCGTCCCGGTGACCACCACGCCGGACGGCGAGCCGATTACCGAGGCCATGCTGAACGAACTCAAGCGCCAGGGCAACGAGCAGGCCATCCGGGACCTCGTGGCCAGTAACGGCAACTGCGCGCCGCTTTAGGCAGCGCAGCCACACCAGAACCAAGTGATCGGAACGGGCTTTGTACGAAATTGAGAACGTCCTCCGGGATTATGCCTGGGGTTCGACCACCGCCATCGCCGCCCTGCTGGGGCGGCCCGAATCGGGCGGCCCCGAGGCCGAACTCTGGATCGGCGCGCACGCGGACTCCCCGTCGGTGGCCCGGTCCGGCAGGAATGGAACACCGACGCCGCTCAACGAGCTGATCGACGCCGACCCTGCGCACCACCTCGGTGCAGGTTCCGTGGCCCGCTTCGGTCCCCGGCTGCCGTTCCTTGCCAAGATCCTGGCCGCCGCCCAGCCGCTGTCCCTTCAGGTGCATCCGAGCCTCGAGCAGGCACGCTCAGGTTTTGCCCGGGAGAACGACGCCGGCGTGCCGGCCAACGCAGCCAACCGCAACTACCGCGACGATAACCACAAGCCGGAAATGATCCTGGCGCTGACGCCGTTCGAGGCCCTGTGCGGATTCCGGCCTCCGAAACAGACCCGGCAGCTCCTGCAGCATGTGGCAGGCCTTTTTGACCAGGCCGGGCGCACTGCTCCCGCCTTGCTGGGCACCCTGCTCGCGGACCTGGCCGGACCGGACGAGGGACAGGCCCTCCGGACGGCCTTTGAAAGGCTGATTTCCGGTGGCGGAGAGGTAGCAGAGGCCACGGCAGTGGTGGCAGCTGCCCTCATCTCGGGCGCGCCGCTGGAGCCCTACCGCCCTGAACTGGCCACAGTGGTCAGCCTGAACGAAAAATACCCGGGCGACCCCGGCGTCCTGATCTCCCTGCTGCTGAACCGGATTTCGCTGCAGCCCGGCGAAGCCGTCTACCTTCCGGCAGGCAACGTCCACGCCTACCTGCACGGCCTGGGTGTGGAGGTCATGGCATCATCGGACAACGTCCTCCGTGGGGGGCTGACGCCCAAGTTCGTGGATGTCCCCGAACTGCTGCGGACCATCGATTTCCAGCCCGTCGCGGTGCCCATGCTGGCGGCCACCAGGAACGGCCTGGACCAGGAAATCTTCAGCCCTCCGTTCGCGGAGTTCTCCCTGCAGCGCATCGCTTTGGGTCCGGACGCGGGTCCGGTGCCTATAGCCCAGTCGGGAGCGGCAGTGGTGGTTGTGGTGGCCGGCGACATCTACCTGGACTCCCCGAAGGGCGACCTGCACCTGTCGCGCGGCGGCAGCGCGTTCCTGCCGGCCGCCGAGGCGCCGGTGAATGTCCACCGCGCCGCGGGCAGCACCGAAGAAGTCCTCGCCTTCGCGGTGACCACCGGCCTTCCGGCCGGGGACTAGCGCTTCAGCAGGCGGGCCGCTGCCGGCCGGACCCGGCCAGCAGCGGCCTTCACCGCGCGCCGGGCGCCCTGCAGGCCGCGCCTGGCCAGCGGCATGGCTTTGGCGTAGGCAGGGTACAACGGCGACAAGGGCTTGTCCCAGGTGCCCAGGAGCAGGTTCTCGTGCTTGGCGAACTGCTTCTTGAAATCGGAGATGCCGTCGTTGAGCAGGCCGTTGAAGTCATACCGCGAGCAGCCGTCCGCTCGCATTGCCTGCAGGGCTGCCCACTTCACGCCGTAGTTGACCCGCTGCTTCTGCCCTTCGACGGACACCCCGCCGTAGAGTTCGAAGGCCGTGGCACCGCTGCGGGCGAGCCAGACAAAGGCCAGGACCCGGCTGCCGTCAAACGCGGCGATGATCGGGGAACCCTCGCCCAGGTTGGCAAAGATGTCCCGGTAGTACTGGTCCTCATGGATGCCGAACCCGGCCCGTTCGGCCGTTTCGTGGTAGATCGCCAGGACCTGTTCCAGCTCGTCCGCGCTGGCGACCTTCCGGAACTCCACCTCGCTGCGCATTGACTTGCGGATGTTGGCGCGGGTGGACTTGGACATGTCCGCCATCAGCTCATCGTCGGTCCGGCCAAGGTCCAGGATGAGGGTCCGCGGGATCAGGACCGTGTTTTCGGTTTTGCGGAACCCGGCGGCAGCCACCGCGCCGGCGAAGTCCGAGTCGGCGTCCCAGTCAGGTTCGATGCTGAGCGCCACTCCCCCGTGACGGGTTGCGGCATGCGCCGCCAGGCTGTCCAGCACTGCGGGGGCATCGGCCGCTGAGCACATGGGCCCGCGGGGAATGTAGACCAGGGCCTTGAAGGGAAAGGGCAGTCTGCGGATCAGCAGCTGCGCGCAGCCAACTGTGGTGCCGCCGGCCACCAGGAGCACCCGGTCAACGGACCAACCGTGCGCGGCCTTGGTCTGCCCCCAACCCCACAGCTGCTGCGGATGCCCCTGGAACCGGTCAACATGCTCATCCCACAGGGTGCGGTCAGTACAGGGCACAACAGCGACAATCATGGCTTAAACCCTATACCAACGCGTTAACGCCGAAGCCCCGGGGCGCGCTGGGCACTCCGGGGCTTCGGGACGGGCCGGCTACGGCCGGCAGGCTCAGCTCTTGCGGGCGTAGCCTTCCCACTTGCTGGCCTGGTGCTCGCCGTCCACAAAGCGGATGGTGCCGGACTTGGACCGCATCACGATTGACTGGGTCAGGACCTTGTCCTTGGAGTAGCGGACACCCTTGAGCAGGTCTCCGTCCGTGATGCCGGTGGCTGCGAAGTAGCAGTTGTCGCTTGAGACGAGGTCGTTGGTGGAGAGGACGCGGTCAAGGTCATGGCCGGCGTCGATCGCCTTCTGCTTCTCGTCGTCGCTGGTGGGCCACAGGCGGCCCTGGATGACGCCGCCCAGGGACTTGATGGCGCAGGCCGCGACGATGCCCTCGGGGGTGCCGCCGATGCCCATCAGGGCGTCCACGCCGGTGCCGGACCGGGCCGCCGCAATGGCGCCGGCAACGTCGCCGTCCATGATGAACTTGGTGCGGGCACCGGCTTCGCGGATCTCTTCGACCAGCGGGCGGTGGCGGTCACGGTCCAGGATCATCACGTTGAGCTGGTTGACCTTAACGCCCTTGGCCTTCGCGATGAGGTGCAGGTTCTGCTTGACGGGCAGGCGGAGGTCCACCATGTCGGCAGCCTCGGGGCCGGTGACCAGCTTCTCCATGTAGAAAACGGCTGAGGGGTCGAACATGGAGCCGCGCTCAGCCACGGCGAGCACGGCCAGGGCGTTGTTGATGCCCAGGGCGGTCAGGCGGGTGCCGTCGATGGGGTCGACGGCAACGTCGCACTCAGGGCCGGTGCCGTCGCCGACGCGTTCGCCGTTGAACAGCATGGGGGCTTCGTCTTTTTCGCCTTCGCCGATGACCACAACGCCGTTGAAGTGGACGGTCTGCAGGAAGGAACGCATGGCGTCAACGGCAGCGCCGTCCGCCGTATTCTTGTCGCCGAAACCTACCCAGTGTCCGCCGGCGATGGCCGCGGCCTCGGTGACGCGGACCAGTTCAAGGGCCAGGTTGCGGTCAGGCTCGTCGTTGCCTACTGCCAGGGACGGTGAGATCGTGGAGTATTTCTGGGTCATGGACGCTGGTGACACGTGAACCTCTTCTTCGAGTGGCGATCATTAAACCCGCAACGCCGGTGCGGCGGTGCGGTGATTCCTCTGCTTCCGATCATAGTCGCGGCATCGGGCACGGGGCATCGGATGACGCGCCCCCGCAATGTGCCGGGATTGGCCGGAGCCGGACCGAGGGGGGTCCCGAATAGCAGAGGGTGCCTCTATAGGCGACTATGGAGGGGTGAATGAAATGCAGGAAAAGCCCAGCCCCAGCCCCGAACCCAGCGAAACCCGCGGCCGGGAGTCTGCCGCCGGGCAGGACGGCGGCAGCCAGGTTTTGCCCGTCATTCCGGCGGCGGCGGCCAAGCGGGCCAACGCTTCGGTGATCGGCATGATCATCGCCCTGGTGGTCAGCATTGCGGCGTTCCTGCCGGTAATCCTGATGAACCCGCTGCCCAAGAGTGATGGCTACCGCCCGGACATCGACGTGGCCGCAATAGCCGGCCGGGCCGCGGATGTGGCAGGATTCACACCTGCCGCGCCGGACACCGGCGGTGCGTTCAGGGCCAATTACGCCCGCTGGGAGGCAGGCACGTCCAGCGGGGTCCCCACCTGGGAGGTGGGCTACCTGACGCCCAAGGGCTCCTTCATCGGCATGGTCCAGACCATCAAGGCCAACCCCACCTGGCTGCTCCAGGAAACCCGCAACGCCCCCGTTACCGGCTCCCGCAGCGCAGGCGGCCAGGAATGGGAACTCCGGGACACCGGCAAGGGCGAGAAGTCAATGGTGCTGGAATATGGCGGCACCACCGTCATCCTGACCGGCGCCGCCCAACTGGAAGAATTCGGCACGCTGGCGGGCGCCGTGGTGAAGTCCATTGAGGCCAACCCGGCCGTAACAGTTTCACCGTCCGCCACCGCAGCGCCGTAACGTAGTCGCGTGGCTACCTACCTGACCCCCGCACTCGCCTGGCGCCGCCTGCGCGAAGGAAACGAACGCTTCGTCAACGCCGAAACGTCCCACCCCAACCAGGATGCGTCCCGCCGCTCCTCCCTGGTGGAGAACCAGCACCCGTTTGCGGTGATCTTCGGCTGCTCGGATTCCCGGCTCGCCGCCGAAATCATCTTCGACGTCGGCCTTGGCGACGTTTTTGTGGTCCGCACCGCCGGCCAGGTCATCGACGACGCCGTCCTGGGCTCCCTCGAATACAGCATCGGCGTGCTGGGGGTGCCCCTGATCGTGGTCCTCGGCCACGACAACTGCGGCGCCGTCAGCGCCACCAAGGCCGCCGTCGAGACCGGACAGATGCCTGCCGGTTTCATCCGGGACCTGGTGGAGCGGATCACGCCCTCGGTGCTGACCTCGCTGCGGAACGACCAGACAGAGGTCAACGACATGGTGGTGGAGCACGTCAAGCAGACCGCCCAGCGGCTGGCGGACAGCTCCCGTGTGATTTCCGACGCAATCGAAAGCGGCCGCGCCGCCGTCGTTGGCCTGTCCTACAGCCTGGCGGAAGGCCGGGCGGACGTTGTTTCGGGCATCGGGGACCTCTAGCGGCACCGGGCGGGCCGCTGCGTCGCAGCCCCTTCACGGTTTTCGATGGTGCGCCCGCTCGTCCTAAGCTAGCCCCATGACTTCCACTGAAGAATTCCGCATTGAACACGACACGATGGGCGAAGTCCGCGTCCCCGTGAACGCCCTGTACCGTGCACAGACGCAGCGTGCAGTTGAGAACTTCCCCATCTCCGGAAAAACCCTGGAACGCGCCCACATCGAGGCGCTGGCCCGGGTCAAGAAGGCTGCGGCGCAGGCCAACGCGGAACTTGGGGTGCTCGACGGCGAGCTGGCCAAGGCGATCGCCGACGCTGCCGATGAGGTGGCGGCGGGCAAGTACGACGGCGACTTCCCCATCGACGTTTTCCAGACCGGCTCCGGCACCTCCTCGAACATGAACACCAATGAGGTGCTGGCCGAACTCGCATCACGCGCCCTGAAGGCAGCCGGCAGCGACAAGGTGGTCCACCCCAACGACCACGTCAACGCCTCGCAGTCCTCCAACGACGTCTTTCCCACCTCGGTCCACGTGGCAGCCACCTCGGCCCTGATCAACGACCTCATTCCTGCGCTTGGCTACCTGGCAGAGTCGCTGGAACGCAAGGCCGTGGAGTTCAAGGACGTCGTGAAATCCGGCCGCACCCACCTCATGGACGCCACCCCGGTGACGCTGGGCCAGGAGTTCGGTGGCTACGCAGCGCAGGTCCGCTACGGCATCGAACGCATCAACGCAGCACTCCCCCGCGTCGCTGAGGTTCCGTTGGGCGGCACGGCCGTGGGCACGGGCATCAACACCCCGGCCGGCTTCCCCGAACGTGTCATCGAACTGCTCGCCACGGACACCGGCCTGCCGCTGACCGAAGCCCGCGACCACTTCGAGGCCCAGGCCAACCGCGACGGCCTGATCGAAGCGTCCAGCCAGCTGCGCAACATCGCGATCTCCTTTATGAAGATCAACAACGACCTGCGCTGGATGGGCTCCGGCCCCAACACGGGCCTGGGCGAAATCGCTATCCCCGACCTGCAGCCGGGTTCCTCGATCATGCCGGGCAAGGTCAACCCCGTCATCTGCGAGGCCTCCATCATGGTGTGCGCGCAGGTCATCGGCAACGACACCGCCATCGCCTGGTCCGGCACCAACGGCGCCTTCGAGCTGAACGTCGGCATCCCCGTGATGGCCGCCAACCTGCTTGAGTCCGTGCGCCTGCTGGCCAACACCAGCCGCGTGATGGCGGACAAGATGATCGACGGCATCACCGCGAACGTGGAGCGCGCCCGCTTCCTGGCCGAGGCCTCACCGTCCATCGTCACCCCGCTGAACAAGTACATCGGGTACGAGAACGCGGCGAAGATCGCCAAGAAGGCCGTGGCCGAAGGCCTCACCATCCGTGAAACCGTCATCGCCATGGGCTTCCTGGAGCGCGGCGAGGTCACCGAGGAACAACTGGACACCGCCCTGGACGTTATGTCCATGACGCGCCCGCCGCACAAGGCCTAGTTCCCCCGGCTTTCCTGCAGTACGACGGCGGCCGCCACCTGGCGGTTTCTAGGGGTCGTT
>NZ_LFQH01000099.1:0-19648 GCF_001238605.1 Arthrobacter sp. ZBG10
TGCTGGCTGAGTACACCTAGACCAGCGTGACGCCGGTGGCCTGGGGGCCCTTGGCGCCCTGGCCGATTTCGAACTGAACGCGCTGGTTCTCGTCGAGGGTTTTGAAGCCGCCCGTCTGGATTTCCGAATAGTGGACGAAGACATCGCCGTCGGCGTCATCCGGCGTGATGAAGCCGAAGCCCTTTTCAGCGTTAAACCACTTGACGGTTCCCTGTGCCATGTATTTCTCCTCATTGTGGAAAGGGTCTAAGAACGGCACACTGCGTGCCGGCCTTGGTCACTCCGCGGGAAGAATCCTGGCAGCCGGTCCGGTAAAGGAACGGTGTTGCAGGAGCTTCACGCTCGCAACATGTCTTGCGAGCATGAATAACACCTACACAAAGACTGTTCCAAGAATTTCATGTCCGTTCCCGCAGGTCAACGGTTTGGAATGCACAACAGGAAGAAAATAAGGTAACAAAACGGTGAAATGCCCAGCGCCTGGCCTGCCGGGGGCGCTCTGGCCTAGAAGAGCCGGGACCCGCTGTCGTCCACGCCCCGCATGGCGTCATAGTCCAGGGTGACGCAGTGGATGCCGCGGTCCGCGGCGAGCACCTTCGCCTGCGGCTTGATCTGCTGGGCGGCGAAGATGCCACGGACCGGCGCCAGCAGCGGATCCCGGTTCAGTAGTTCCAGGTAACGCGTGAGCTGTTCCACTCCGTCAATGTCGCCGCGGCGTTTCAGTTCAATGGCCACCGTGGCGCCGTCGGCGTCCCGGGCCAGGATGTCCACGGGCCCGATGGCCGTGAAGTACTCCCGGCGAATGAGCGAGAAGCCGGTACCAAGGGTCTCGATCTGGTCGGCCAGCAGCCGCTGGAGGTCCGCTTCGACGCCGTCCTTGATCAGGCCTGGGTCCACTCCCAGGTCGTGGGAGGTTTCGCTGAACTTCTCGTGGATGTTAATGATCAGCCGGTCGTCCGTCTTCGCCGACTGGACGGTCCACTGCTCCACCACGCCAAGTTCCAGGTCCACATCGTCCGGGGACGTCACCCGCAGGCTCGCCGGCGGGCTCATCCAGTTCAGCGGCTTATAGGAGCCGCCATCCGAATGGACCAGCACCGACCCGTCCGCCTTGACCAGGAGCAGCCTGGTGGCGAGGGGGAGATGGGCCTTGAGCCGGCCAACGTAATCTACTGAGCATCGGGCTATGACAAGTCGCACGCCGTACAGACTACCGGCTGGCGCCCTGTGCCAGGGTCCGGCCCCCGCTGAAGCTGGGGCAGAATGGAAGCATGCCCCGCTCCAACCGTCCGCGCCGTCCCGTGTCAGGCAAGGGTGCTGCACCTGGCCGCAGCAGCGGAAAAAAGACCGCCGGCGGCGGCGTGCCGGAACTGGACCTCGAACGTGCCAGGGCCGGCATCGCGCGGCGGGAAAGCGCGCCGGACGGCGACTGGATGGTCCGCACCATGACGGCACGGAATGCAGAGAAGACCTACATCTGTCCCGAATGCTCCACCGCAGTGGTGCCGGGAGTCGCGCACCTGGTGGTTTGGAAGGACGACCACCTGTTCGGTGCGGCGGCCGGGCTTGCAGAGCGGCGGCACTGGCATACCAACTGCTGGATTTCCCGCAGTTACCGTTACCGCTGAGCCTGCGGGCAGCCCGGGCCCCGCGTTGGCTAAGCTGGCAGGCATGACTTTTGATCCGGCGTCGTACGCATTCACCCAGTCCACGGGCCTGGCCCCCATCAGGGCGTCCACTGTCCTGCCCGCACGCCGGGAAAACGTGGAGCTGCTGACGGCTGACGGGCACACCCTGGTGGGCGAACTGGCCCTGCCTGAATCCGGCCCCGTGCACGCCACGCTGATCACCCTGCACCCGCTGCCCACCCACGGCGGCTTTATGGATTCCCACGTGTACCGGAAGGCGTCCTACCGGCTGCCGGCCCTGGCAGGCATCGCGGTGCTGCGGTTCAACACCCGCGGCACCACCTCGCCGCGCGGGACAAGTACCGGTGCGTTCGAGGAAGGCATCGGTGAGCGGAATGATGTTGCGGCAGCGGTCCAGTTCGCGGTGGACCGCGGCCTGCCCAACCGCTGGCTGGTGGGCTGGTCCTTCGGCACCGAACTTGCCCTCATGTACGGCGCCGTGGATCCCGTGGCCGGCCAGGTGGAAGGTGCTGTGCTGCTGTCGCCGCCGCTGCACCGCGCCACGGACCAACATCTGCGGCAGTGGGCGGACGCCGGCAAGCCGCTGGCCGTGCTGGTGCCCGAACACGATGACTACCTGCAGCCGGCAGAGGCTGCCGAGCGGTTCGCACTGGTGCCCCAGGCACGTGTGGTGGGGGTGGCCGGCGCCAAACACCTGTGGGTGGGGGAGAAGCACGCCGCACGGGTGCTCAACGAGATTGTGGCCACTGTCAGCCCGGCAGGGCCGGGCGGGGAAGGCCTGCCGCAGGAGTGGGCCGGTCCGGCCGCCACCGCTCCGGCCTGAGCCTGCCCCGGATGAGGCTTAGTGCTGGTCCTGCCGGACGATATAGATTTCCCGGACCAGCAGCAGGACAGCTGCTGCGGTGGGGATGGCGATCAGCGCGCCGAGCACGCCCAGCAGGCTGCCGCCGGCAATCACAGAGATGACTGCGACGGCCCCGGGGACCGCTACTGCCTTCTGCATGATGCGGGGGGAGATGAAGTACGCCTCGAACTGCAGGTAGGCGAAGTAGCAGATGGCGTAGATGACGGCTGTCTGCCAGCCCACCGTGAGGGAGATCAGCAGCACCACAACAGCGGCGATCAGCCCGCCCACCAGGGGGATGAACGCGAGCAGTGCCACCACAAACGCCAGCAGCAGGGCGAATGGAATATGCAGGATGGACATCACAATGAAGGCGTACGTGGCATTCAGCAGGGCCACGCAGACCTGGCCGATCACATAGTTGCCCACCGATTTGGTGATCTCCTCAGCCAGGGCTTCCACCCGGTTCCGGCGCGAGCGGGGGGCCAGGCGGTAGCCCCACTTCTTCATGGCCGGCAGGGCGGCCAGGAAGTACAGGCTCAGGACCAGCACAATCAAGGCGCCGAAGAGGCCGTTGGCCACGGTGGAGCCGAAGCCCACCACGCCCCCGAAGATCCCGCTGACGGCTGCCGGATCGTTGACGAACTTGTCCAGTTCGTCCTGGATGCGGTCTCGGACCCCGAACTGGTCATCGAGGTTGACGAAAAAGTCCGAGTTGATGAAATCCCGGACCCAGACCGGTGCCTGCTCCACAATCTGGGTGACCTGACCCACGATGGTGGGGATCAGCGTGGCGAAGAATCCGACAACAGCGCCAGCCAGCACCGCCACCGCAAGCAGGATGCCCACGGGGCGGGGGACCTTGCGGTTTTCCAGCCAGCCCACCACCGGCTCCAGGCCAAGGGCGATAAAGAGTGCTGCAACGATCCAGAGGAGAAGCTGCGTGGTGTTGGAACCGATCCAGTAGACCAGGAGGGCGAGCCCCACGCCCACAGTCCCCATAAAGCCCATGTACAGCGGATGCTGCGGCGACATCCGCGGACCGGGACGGCCGAACTGCGCCTTCACCTTGCTCTCCTCGCGGTCCCCGCCTTCCTCGGCGGCGTACTCCGGCGGCATCTCGAAGCGGAGCCGCGGCTGGGCGCCGGGGAGGGGCTGGCGGAGCCTGCGGACCACCTGGCCCAGGGCTGCGGCGGCGGTACCCTTGCGCCGCTTCGGTGCCTGACCCTGCAGCGCGTCCGCCTGCCCCTCGGTGCTGCCTGGGTTTTCGGTGTCCGCGGAGGATGCGTCCGTCTTGTCAGTCACTGGTTTTTGGGGCCTGTTCCGTGCGTGGCACCGCGCCTGCGGGCCGTTGTGATGATCATCGCAAACACTATCAGCCGGCCCGCCAGCACCGGCGGCGGTACCGCCGCCACCGGCTTCAGCCGGCGCCCGAGCGGGTCCCGGACAGCGCCCGTGGTAACAAAACGGTTACTATTGAAGGTAAACCCCCGCTGATGATAGGTGATCCCTTGCGTTTAAAGACTGCAGCCGCGCTGGTGCTGCTCGGCCTCCTGACCCTCCTGGCAGGCATCGGCCAGCAGACCATCTGGGCTCCGTCCGAGACCTTCACCGTCTCCGCGCCGGCCGATGGCACTGACGCACCCGTTACCGTTTTCGACCAGGGCCTGCGCACCCTGCATGGCGGCACCGCCAGGATCACCGTGGAAGGCGACGGGAACTTCATGCTTGCCTCCGGCCGACCGGACGACGTCGCCGCCTGGGTGGGCGGGGCC
Organism: Arthrobacter sp. ZBG10; assembly: GCF_001238605.1. Lineage (NCBI taxonomy): Bacteria > Bacillati > Actinomycetota > Actinomycetes > Micrococcales > Micrococcaceae > Arthrobacter > Arthrobacter sp. ZBG10. The sequence goes on from NZ_LFQH01000099.1 coordinate 4,269, forward strand.
GCCCACAACACTGTCAACGGCGTGTCCGAGGACAAGAAGTCCCTTCAAGTGCAGCACTCGGAGGGTGAGGCCACAGTGCCCAACCCGGCCGGTTCCGACCTCTGGGTGACCACCGAGAACGCCAGCGGCGAACTCGATTACACCTGGACCCCGCCCGCAGACGGTGAATGGTCGCTGCTGCTGGCCACCGACGGCACCAAGCCGGCCCCGGCCACCGTCTCCATGACGTTCCCCAACGACACCGCTACCCCGTGGGCGGTGCCGCTGATCGTCCTGGGTGCCATCATCATGGCGGCCGGCATTGCCCTGGCCCTGCTCTCCGCGCGCAAGCGCAACGGCGAAGGCGATGGTGCAGGCAGCGGCTTCGCACAGCGCGCGCGGGAGCGGAAGGCCAACGGCTCTTCGGCACCGCTGGCCATGGCGGCGGCAGTCCTGGCGGCCGTGGTGGTTGCCGGTTCCGGCACCGCAGCCGTGGCGGCCACGCCGGCTCCTGACGCCTCCGGGTCTGCGGCACCGGCCAAGGACGAGGCAGCACCGTCGCGGGTGCTCCTGGACGCCCAGTTCCGCCGTGTCCTGGAGCAGGTCTCCAGTGCGGTGGATGCCGGCGATGCCGCCAAGGATGCCGCGCAGCTCGCCACCCGCGTTGGCGGTACCGAGCTGGAGGTCCGCACCCAGAACTACAAGATCCGCTCCCAGGTAGGCTCCTACGAGGCACGGATGCCCGTCCGCTCCACCAAGCTGCTCACCACTGTTGTCACCACCAACCGGGACTGGCCGCGGTCCGTTCTGGCTGTCACCCAGGGTGACGGGAACGTGGTTCCCCAGCTCCTGACCCTGGTCCAGGCCTCGCCGCGGGACAACTACAAGCTGGTCCAGACCACACCGCTCCAGCCGGGCACCACCTTCCCGAACATCAGCCGCGAGGGTACCGAAACCCTGGCAGCCGGGGATAAGACCGGCCTGCTGTACACGGCCGAAGAAGCCATGGCAGGACTTGCCGACCGCCTGGGCAACGCGGAATCGCCCTACAAGGACAAACTGGTGGAGGGCGAGTCCTCTCCCTACATCGCCGACACGCTTTCGTACCAGGCCGAAGTGGTCCAGTCAGGCCAGAACGGTAACTTCGCCTTCACCCACAAGTTGGATCCGGCCAGCATCACGGTGTTCCGCACCGCTGACGGCGGCGCGTTGGTGGAAGGCCGCATCAACTTCGGGTTCGAAGGCACCCCCAAGGCGGCCGGTGACAAGCTCACCATCGGTGACGACGCCGCCGCCCTGGCAGGCGGCAAGGAAACCACAACGGGTATGGTCCTGAGCTTCGTGGAATCCATGGCGGTTTATGTGCCGCCGGCCGGCAGCACCGATCCCATGAAACTTGTTGCCGCCACCCGCGGCCTTGTGGGGGCCTCGTTCAAGTAGTCCGGTGACCGCAGTACCCCCGGCAGCGGCCGGAGTGGCTAGAGTGGAAAGCATGAGTTCGCCTGCTTCCCGCCCTGTCCCTCCAGCCGCTGCCAGCCTGCTTAACCTGCGTGGCGCCGTCGATCTTTCCAGCCTCAAGCAGCGCCCCGCCGCTCCCGCTCCCGCCAGCGGCGCGCCGGCGCCTGGTGCACCGGCAACGGACGACGGCGGCCCGGAACTAAGCGTCAACGTCACCGAAGCCAACTTCCAGCAGCTTGTGGAGCTGTCCGCGCAGGTACCGGTTGTGATCGCGCTGTGGGCGCCGTATTCCCCGGAATCCGCGGGCATGCTCGAAACCCTCGAGCGCGTGGTGGCCGGCTACGCCGGAAAGCTGGTGCTGGGCGCCGCGGACGTGGAAGCCTTCCCACAGCTGGCCCAGGCGTTCCAAGTGCAGGCCGTGCCCACCGCCGTTGCAGTCCTTAAGGGCCAGCCTGTTCCGCTGTTTGAGGGCGGTGCAGAGGAAGCGCAGGTGCGTGGCATCCTGGATGAACTTTTGAAGGTGGCCGCAGCCAATGGAGTGACCGGCAGCCTGAAAGCCGGGCCGCAGGAGGAGCAGGAACCTGCGCCCCTGCCGCCCCTTCACCAGGCCGCCTATGATGCGATCGAGGCCGGCGACTACGAGGCCGCCGCCACCGCCTACCGCCAGGCGCTCAAGGAAATGCCTGCGGACCACGAGGCGAAGGCGGGGCTTTCGCAGGTGGAACTGATGGCCAGGCTGCAGCCGCTGTCCGCCCCGGACAGCGACGCCCTGCGCAAACTGGCCGCCGATGAGCCGGACAACATCGACGCCCAGCTGGGGGTGGCGGACCTGGACGTTTCCGGCGGCCACGTGGAGGACGCCCTGAACCGGGTGGTCACCTTCATCGGCCGGAACTTCGGACCCGAGCGGGAGACTGCCCGGATCAGGCTGCTGGAACTGTTTGAAGTGGTTGGCGCCTCCGATGAGCGCGTTGCCAAGGCACGGCAGGCCCTGGCCCGGGTGCTGTTCTAGTGCCGGGCCTGTTCGAGCCCCTGGCCCTGCGCGCCCTCGAACTCCGGCACCGCGGGTGGGTCTCGCCCATGTGCCAGTACAGCTGCGATCCCGACGCCGCGCCCGGAGTACCCAACGACTGGCACCTGATGCACCTGGGTTCCTTCGCCGCGGGCGGGGCGGCGCTGATCATCACCGAAGCCGCGGCCGTCAATGCGCAGGGCCGTATCAGTCCCAGGGATGCCGGGCTGTACAACGACGACCAGGCGGCCGCCTGGCAGCGGATCACCTCCTTTGTGCACCGGCACGGCGCCGCGGACGCTAAGATCGGTGTCCAGCTCGCCCACGCCGGCCGGAAGGCCGCCACTTACTGGCCGTTCTCCGGGGAACAGGGCTCGGTGCCCGCTGCCGACGGCGGCTGGGACACCGTGGGACCGTCACCGGCCGCTTTTGACGGCTACGCGGTTCCGGCGGAGATGACGGAGGACCAGATCCGTGGCGTCATCGCGGACTTTGCCGCCGCCGCCGTGCGGGCCGTGGCGGCGGGATTCGACACGGTAGAGCTCCACGGTGCCCACGGCTACCTGCTGCACCAGTTCCAGAGCCCGCTGATCAACCGCCGCCAGGACGCCTGGGGCGGCAGCGAGGCAGGGCGCAACAGGCTGATGCTGGCAGTGATCGATGCTGTCCGCGACGTCATCCCGGACAGCATGCCCCTGCTGCTCAGGATTTCGGCCACGGACTGGGCGCCGGGCGGGGTGGATTTGGCCGCATCCATCCGGCTGGCCCGGCAGGCAGTCGCCCAGGGTGTGGACCTGATCGATGTCTCCAGCGGAGGCGCTGTACCGCAGCAGCAGATTGCTCCCAGCCCCGGCTACCAGACAGGGTTTTCCGCCGCCATCCGCGCGGACGCAGGCGTCCCCACCGGGACTGTTGGCCTGCTGACGTCCGCCGGCCAGGCTGAACACGCCATCGCCACCGGCCAGGCGGACGCCGTGTTCCTGGGCCGGGCGGCCCTGCGGGATCCGCACTGGTGGCTGCGGGCCGCCTTCGAACTGGGTCATGACCTTCCGTGGGCGCCGCAGTACGAGCGCGCCGTGCCGCGGCGCACCTTCTGAGGCGCTGACACCCATGGCACATCGGGAAGAAGTACCGGATGAGGCTCCCCGGGAGAAAAACCCGGCCGACGGGAGCCGCGGCGTGGGTCCCGTCGACCAGGAGCTGGAAGCGAAAATCCTCGAACTCCTGGCGGCCAGGGCCGCAACGTCCACCATCTGTCCTTCGGATGCCGCCCGGGCAGTGGGCGGGGACACCTGGCGTGACCTGATGGAGCCTGCCCGGCAGGCTGCCCGGCGGCTGGTGGACGCCGGGCAGGTCAGCATCACCCAGGGCGGGACCGTGGTGGATCCGTCCACGGCCAAGGGACCCATCCGCATCCGCCGGGCCAAGTAGCCGGCTTAGCCCAGTTCGCCGGTGCCGGCTGCCGTCAGTGGCAGGATCCGGTCCCAGAATTCGGCCGGGATGTCCCAGCCGGCAAGATCCACAGCCTCCGCAACCCGGTCGGGTTCCGACATACCCACGATGGTGGAGGTGACGCGGGGGTCCCTGGTGGAGAACTGCAAGGCAGCGGCGGCCAGGGGAACGGAATACTCGGCGCAAAGAGCAGCCATCTTCCGGACACGGCCGATGATCGCGGGGGAGGCGGGCCGGTAGCAGTAGTTGGGTTCGGCGTCGGGTCCCTTAACCAGCATCCCGCCGCCGAACGGGGCAGCGTTCACGAACGCCACACCACGCTCCGCCGCATCCCGGATGAGGGGCCCGGCGCTCTGGTCCACCAGCGTGTAGCGGTTGTGGCTGATCACAACGTCGAACACGTCCAGGGCGAGGTACTTCAGTTCCAGGTCGATGGGCCCACCCGCCACGCCCAGGTGTCCGATCACACCTTGGCTGCGCAGGTCCAGGAGCGCTTCGAGCGGCCCGCCGGCAGCAGTACCCTCCTCGAACGTGATTTTTTCGGGGTCGTGCAGGTACACCAGCGGCAGGTGGTCAAGCCCCAGCCGGTCCAGGCTTTCCTCAACGGACTGCCGGACCCGCGCGCCCGAATAGTCGGCAACGCCACGGATCGGGTCCACTTTGGTGGCCACCACCACCCCGTCCGGAACGCCGCCGGCTGCGGCGATGGCGGCACCGATCCGGCGCTCGCTGTTGGTTTCGCCGTACTCATTGGAGGTATCGATGAAGTTCAGGGGTCCCGCAAAGGCCCTGAGGATGGTGTCGACGGCGGTGTCGGTGCCGCGGGGTGCCGGGTGGCTGCCCAGGGAGCTGGTGCCCACGCAGACGGTGGAGACGGTCAGCCCGGTGCGGCCCAGGGTGCGGTAGTCCATTCGGGAATCCTTCGGTTCAGACGGCGGGGAAACGCTTTCTTCTCCAGTATGCCGGTCTGCCCCGGCCGGGATCCCCGCTCGCCGCCCCGCGTGTCAGCCCAAAAGATCATCGGCGTAGCACCAGCGCCAGTCTTCCCCGGGTTCGATGCTGCGCATGACAGGGTGGCTGGTTTCGTGGAAATGCAGCGAGGCGTGGCGCCCGACGGAGGAATCGCAACAGCCCACGTTCCCGCATTCCAGGCACATCCGCAGGTGCACCGTGGCCGTTCCTTCACGCCGGCACGCTGCGCAGAAAGCGCCGGGCGGGACCGCGGGCTCTGCAGCTGCTGCCAGATGCCCGCAGATTCCGCCGGGCCGGGCGATCCCTTCACCGCCACCGCCATCGGAGGAGTCCAGCTCGTCCAGGGCCGCATCCAGCATGGACTCCTCGATGTCCAGCCGTTCCAGCACCTCACTGATCACCTCGTGCGCAAACTGCCCACCCCGCCGCAGGTCCAGGACCTTGGTCCGTTCGGCATCCAGCATGGCCATCCGCAACCGGGCATACCCCTGGCTGGGCGTTGCGGCGTCCGACTCGGGCCGGCCCAGCCGTTCCCAGGCGGCCAGGCCCCGTTCCTGCGTCCGGCGCTTGAGCATGTCCATGACTTCCGGCGGGTCAGTGTCCCGGCGCAGTTCCGCCAGCCGCCCCAGGCCGGCGTCTGTGGCCAGCTGCATCAGCGAAGCCCGGTTCAACGCGTCCTCGCGCCGGTCCGGACCCTGCACCGCCAGCAGCCTGACCAGAACAGGGAGTGTGAAACCCTGCAGCACCAACGTCCCGCCAACCACCACCAGGGCAGCCAGGACCAGCACATTCCGGTGTTCCAGGTCTGCGGGCAATGTCAGTACCGCGGCCAGGGTGACCACGCCCCGCATTCCGGCCCAGGAGACAATCGCCGCGGCCTGCCATGGTGGATCCGGCTCGGCCTTCCGGACCGAGGGAACCAGGCGCGGCAGGAACGTGGCCGGGAACACCCAGACCGGCCGGAGCAGCAGCACCGCCAGGAGGATCACCGCGCAGCCCAGCCAGACCCGGCCGGCACCCAGCGAGTCGTCCTGGACACCCTCCACGATGGCCCGCACCTGCAGCCCGATCAGCAGGAACACCGAGTTCTCCAGCAGGAACTGCACCGTGTCCCAGTTGCTGCGGGCACTCTGGCGGGCAGCGCCGTTGGGCATGGAGGGTGCCTTGAAGCCCATCACCAGCCCGGTCACAACAACAGCCAGCACCCCGGAGGCATGGATGGCCTCAGCGGGGAGGTACGCCACAAAAGGGGCCATCAAGGACGTGGACGTGTTGATGGCCACGTTGCTGACCCGCTTACGGACCTCCGTGAGGACATAGGCGGCCGCGAACCCCACAGCCAGCCCACCGCCGGCGGCCACCAGGAAACCGCCTGCGACCTCCAGTGCGGAAACGGACCCCGCGATCGCCGCGATCGCAGCGCGCAGGCACACCAGCGCGGTGGCGTCGTTAACCAGCGACTCGCCCTCGAGGATGCTGACGATGCGGCGGGGCATGCCCACCCGCCGCGCGATGGACGTGGCAGCCACGGCGTCCGGCGGGGCCACCACGGCGCCCAGGGCAATGGCCGCAGCCAGGGGGATCTCCGGGAACAGCCACCACACCACAAATCCCACGGCGATGGTGCCGAACACAACGTAGCCCACGGACAGCAGCCCGATGGACCTGATGTTGGAACTGAAATCAAACAGCGAGGACCGGAAGGCGGCGGCATACAGCAGGGGTGGCAGCAGGCCCACCAGGACCAGTTCGGGGTTGAGCTCAACCTCCGGGATGAACGGCAGGAAGGATCCCGCCACTCCCGCCAGGACCAGCAGCAGCGGAACGGGAAGGTCAAGCTTCCTGCCCAGCGCGCTGACGGCGCAAACCACGGCGACGATGACCAGCAGGCCCAGGGCAATGTGCATGAGGCAAGTCTGACAGGCTGCGGCCACAGGACCGCCCCAACGGGAGCGCGCGCTGGGTGCTCCTACGCCTATTTCACTACTCCTCCGGGAGGACCCGTCGCCCGGGGGTCGAAGGCTAGTCTGGCTTTATGACAGCTCTGCAACCTGAACAGGCGCCACGGCCCGGTACGGCACCCGCCCTGTCCATCAATGGCCTGGCAAAACGGTTCGGCGGGAAAATCGCGGTCGACGGCATCAGCCTTGATGTGCCGGCGGGTTCCTTCTACGGCGTTGTGGGCCCCAACGGCGCCGGCAAGACCACCACGCTCTCGATGGCCACCGGGCTGCTGCGGCCGGACTTCGGCACGGCAGCCGTGCACGGCGTGGATGTCTGGTCGAACCCCTTGGAAGCCAAGAAACTGATGGGGATCCTCCCTGACGGCGTCCGGCTGTTCGACCGGCTCACCGGCGAACAGCTCATCACCTACGCCGGCCTGCTGCGGGGCATGGACAGGGACGTGGTGGCCACCCGCGTGCGCGAACTGCTGGCTGCCATGGACCTGACCAAGGATGCCGGGACGCTGGTGGTGGACTACTCCGCCGGCATGACCAAGAAGATCGCGTTGGCATCCGCCCTTATCCACGCCCCGCGGCTGCTGGTCCTGGACGAACCGTTCGAAGCGGTGGACCCGGTCAGTGCCGCCAACATCCGCTCCATCCTCGACGGCTATGTGGGTTCCGGCGGTACGGTGATCGTTTCCAGCCACGTGATGGACCTGGTCCAGCGCATGTGCGACCACGTGGCAGTGGTGGCCGGTGGCAGGCTGCTGGCCGCCGGAACTGTTGACGAAGTCCGCGGCGAAGCCTCGCTCGAGGACCGGTTCGTGGAACTGGTGGGCGGCCGAAGCACAACGGAGGGGCTCGAATGGTTGCGCACCTTCTAAGGCTCAAACTCACACTGCTGCGAAACGGCCTCCGCCGGAGTCCGTGGCAGCTGGTGGGCATGGCGTTCGGTGCCCTGTACGCCCTGGGCATCATCGGGCTGCTGATTTTCGCCCTGGTGATGCTGCGGACCGAACCACTGGAGCTTGCCTCCACTGCGGTGGTCCTGGGCGGGGCCGCAGCCATCGTCGGCTGGGCCGTGATCCCGGTTGTGGCCTCCGGAACGGACATGACCCTGGACCCTGCCCGCTTCACCACCTTCGCCATCCCGCTGCGGAAGATGCTCCCGGGCCTGGCGCTGGGCGGGCTGATCGGAATCCCCGGCATCGCCACCGCCCTGGTGGGACTGTCCACGGCCGTGACCTGGTGGCGCGGGGTGCTGCCGGTCCTGGCGGCCGTGGTTGGCGCGGCCCTTGGGGTCCTGACCTGCATTGTCATCTCCAAGGTGACCACCACGGCGACCGCAAGCCTGGCAGCTTCCCGCCGCTTCAAGGACGTCAGCGCCATCGCTTTTATGGTTCCGCTGGTCCTGCTCGGACCCATCATCGCCGGCGTGACCCGCGGCATCACGGATTCCGCGGCCTTCCTGCCGGAACTGGCCCGCACCATGTCCTGGACGCCGCTGGGCGCCTCCTGGGCCCTGGCCGGGGACGTCGCGGCAGGCGACGCGGGACCGGCGCTGCTGAAGCTGCTGATCGCCGCCGCCACGCTGGCCGCACTGGCGTGGGCGTGGAAGTCCATGCTGGAACGGGCCCTGGTGACCCCGCCCTACAGCGGCGGCAGCACCAAGCGCAAGGGCGGCAAGCTGGGCCTGCTGGGCCTGCTGCCGCCAACCCCCACCGGCGCCGTGACGGCCCGGGCGCTGACCTACTGGCTGCGCGACCCCCGCTACTCAGGGTCCCTGGTGGTGATCCCGCTGCTCCCGGTGGTGCTGGTGTTCACCGGCGCCCAGAGCGGGGATTTCAGCAGCCTGGCCATCCTGGCGCCGCTATCCGCCTTCCTCCTGGCCTGGTCGATCTCAGCCGACGTCTCCTACGACAACACTGCGTTTGCCCTGCACCTCGCCACGGGTGTCAGGGGCACCGCGGACCGGTTGGGCCGGGCCATGGCCTGCCTGCTGTTCTCCCTTCCCACGGTGCTGGTTTTCGCCGTGGCATATGCCGTCCTGACCGACACCTGGTATGCGTTCCCGGGGCTGCTGGGACTAACGCTGGGCATCCTGTTCAGCGGGCTGGGCCTTTCGTCTGTGGTGTCTGCCCGGTACACCACGCCCGTGCCCTTGCCCGGTGACAGCCCGTTCAAAAAGCCGCCGGGCAACGTGGGCCAGACCATGGCCGTCCAGTTCGGCGGCATGGGCGTCCTGCTGGTCCTGGTGATCCCCGAGGTTGCACTGCTTATTGCCGAACTGGTCACCGGCAACAGGATGCTGGGCTGGATCAACCTGGCCGTGGGCCTGCTGCTGGGTCTTGGACTCTTCGCCGGCGGCATCCGGCTGGGCGGAAAATGGCTTGACGCCAGGGGGCCGGAACTCCTGGCCCAGGTGGGCGTCAATAAGTAATGCCTTTCACCGGGGCCGCTGCCGCACGGCAGCGGCCCTTGGCGTCCCCGGCGCCTGTTCCAACACGCCCGGGCGCGCCGGCTGTCCCTGTGCTGCACCTGGTCCAAACGGGCACCCGGGAGGTCCCGGCGTCGAACGCCAGGCCTTCGGAAAGGCTAAGATGGAAGGCATGACTAGCATGACGGACCCTCTCGAAAACGATCCGCGGCGCGAGCTGTCCGGGGCTGGAACGTCCACGGCCACCATTGAGCGCGAGGAACTCCGCCAGGAAGTGGAGCCCGGGGACCGGGAGCGCTTTTCGCACTATGTGCGGAAGGAAAAAATCATGGAGTCCGCCCTCAGTGGCGAACCCGTTATTGCCCTGTGCGGCAAGGTCTGGACGCCGGGCCGGGATCCCAAAAAGTTTCCGGTCTGCCCCATGTGCAAAGAGGTTTATGACGGCCTGCGGCCCAGCAACGACGGTGGCAAGGGCTCCGGCGGGGACAAGGGCAACAACAAATAGTGACGGAAACCCTCTTTGGTGGCCCCACCCTGCCTCCGGCATACCCGGAACGCGCAGCCTGGGGAACCGCCCCGAAACTCCGTGCCTGGCAGCAGGAGGCCCTGGACCTGTACATGCAGGCGGCCCCCCGTGACTTCCTGGCCGTCGCAACGCCCGGCGCCGGTAAGACCACCTTCGCGCTGCGGGTTGCCTCAACGCTGATCGAGGCCGGCACCGTCAACCGCGTCACCATTGTGGCGCCCACCGACCACCTTAAGCGGCAGTGGGCCGACGCCGCCGCCAAGGTGGGCATTGCGATCGACCCCAACTTCAAGAACTCCGACGGCCAGCACGGCCGCGGCTTCGTTGGGGTGGCCGTCACATACGCCCAGGTGGCCAGCAAACCGCTGCTGCACCGGGCCAAGACGGAGGCCGCCCGCACCCTGGTGATCCTCGATGAGATCCACCACGGCGGCGAAGCCCTGTCCTGGGGCGACGGCCTGCGCGAGGCGTTTGATCCTGCCATCCGGCGGCTGTCCCTGACAGGTACGCCGTTCCGGTCGGACACCTCACCCATCCCGTTTGTGGAATACGCCCAGGACCGCGACGGCATCCGCCGGTCGAAGGCGGATTACACATACGGTTACGGCAGTGCCCTGCGCGACCATGTGGTCCGCCCCGTGATGTTTATGGCCTATTCGGGCCAGATGCGCTGGCGCACCAGCGCCGGCGAGGAAATGGCCGCCTCCCTCGGTGAGGCCGCCGTCACGAAGGACATCACCTCCCAGGCCTGGCGTACGGCGCTTAACCCCACGGGGGAGTGGATCCCGGCCGTCCTGGCCGGCGCGGACAAGCGGCTCAGCGAGGTGCGCCGCACCGTGCCCGACGCCGGCGGCCTGGTTATCGCCACCGACCACGAGGATGCCCGCGCGTACGCCGGCCAACTGAAGCGGATCACCGGCGAATCGCCCACCGTTATCCTCTCGGATGACGCCAAGGCTTCGGACAAGATCGACGAGTTCACCGCCAGCGAGAAACGCTGGATGGTGGCGGTCCGCATGGTGTCCGAAGGTGTTGACGTCCCGCGGCTGTCCGTGGGCGTCTACGCCACGTCCACCTCCACCCCGCTGTTCTTCGCCCAGGCCGTGGGACGTTTTGTGCGTGCCCGCAAACGCGGCGAAACGGCGTCGGTGTTCCTGCCGTCGGTGCCGCAATTGATGGCGCTGGCCAACTCCATGGAAGCCGAACGCGACCATGCCCTGGACCGTCCCGAAAAAGAGGACGCCGACGGCCTGTTCAACCCCGAAGACTCACTCATGGCGGACGCCAACCGCGAGGACAAGGCATCCGACAGCCTCACCAAAGGCAAGTTCGAGGCACTGGATTCGCAGGCGTCCTTTGACCGGGTCCTGTTCGACGGCGGCGAGTTCGGTACCGGCGGCGAAGTGGGTTCGGACGATGAACTGGACTTCCTGGGCATTCCGGGCCTGCTGGACGCGGAACAGGTGGGGACCCTCCTGCGCCAGCGCCAGCACGAGCAGCTGAACCGGAAGAGCAGGTCTGCGCCCGTGCAGGCGGCCGCCCCTGCCATGCCGGACCACCGGATGCTGATGGACCTGCGGAATGAGCTGGCCAAAAACGTCTCGGCCTGGTCGGCCCGGACCGGCACCCCGCACGGTGTGGTGCACACCAAGCTGCGGACGGTGTGCGGTGGCCCTCCCGTGGCCCAGGCCAACGAGGAGCAGCTCCAGTCGCGGCTGCGGAAGCTTCAGGACTGGTTTATCGGCCGCACGTAGGCGCGTGGCGGACCGCCAGGGGTCGAGGCGTTATTTGGCTTTGACCACCGGCAGGTCATCCCAGTGCGTGGTGTACCGCGGCGTCAGCCTGTCCCGCTTGGTGGCCCACTTCGATCCGGACCTGAGGCCGCCGTGGCCCAGCCCGATGCTGGCCCGGCCGAACCGTTCCGCAACACCATCCAGGATGGGGCCCAGGGTCCGGTCCGGCGTGTCCAGGAAGTCCATCAGGGTGTCCTGGCTGCCTGCCGGACTCAGGTCCCTGACGGTGACGCCCACCCGCATATAGGGGGTGCCTTCGCGGATGTCCGGCAGCAGGCGCTGCGCCGCCCTGATGATCTCCAGAGGATCGGCGGTGGGGGAGGGGAACGCCACGTCCACGGAGTGGGCCACGACGGGTCCGCCGTTAAAGGACGAGGTCCGGGCGAAAGCGTTGAGGTTCCCGGTGACCAGCTTTTTCCGGGCAAGGCGGGCTGCTGCGCCCTGGGCGTAGACACTCAGGGCCTGCCCCACCTCCCTGACACTGCTGGCGGGAGTCACAAACGACCGGGAAAACAGGATCTGGCTGTGGCCCCGGGTTTCGTCCAGGGTGATGCAGGGGGTTCCCTGCAGTTCCAGGACCGTCCGCATCAGGACCACCGAGAAACGCTTGCGGATCACCAGGGGATCGGCATTGCGCAGGTCCCAGGCCGTGACAATCCCGACCGCGGCGAGCCGGGTGCTGTTGCGCCCGCCCACACCCCAGATCTTCTGCGCCGGAAGCTTGCGCAGCAGCCGCTCCTGGTCCGCGGGGCTGATGCTGTCCCAGTGGCAGACGCCCTGGAAGTGCGGGTTGTTCTTGGCCCATTGGTTGGCAAGTTTGGCGAGGGTTTTGGTGGGGGCCAGCCCCACGCAGACGGGCAGTCCCACGTGGCGGCGCACGCCGCGGCGGATGTTCCGGCCGGCGGCGTGCTGGTCGGCGGTGCTTCCGGGCAAGGTCAGGAAGGCCTCGTCGATGCTGTAGATCTCGGTGGCCAGCGAGTGCCTGGCCAGGTACTCCATCACCCGTGCGCTGAGGTCCCCGTACAGTTCGTAGTTGCTGGACAGGCCCACCAGGCCCCAGGCCTTGGCCTGCGCCGAGATCTGGAACCAGGGTGCGCCCATGGCGATGCCCAGGTCCTTGGCCTCGGCGCTTCGGGTGATCACACAGCCGTCATTGTTGGACAGGATCACCACGGGCCGGTTTTCCAGCGATGGGTCGAAGGCGCGCTCCGCGGAAACGTAGAAGTTGTTCACGTCCACCAGGGCGAAGCACTTTGCCGCGCGGTTGGGGCCGGCTTCAGACACGGTGCAGGCACCGGGTGGCGACGCCCCACACGGCCAGGTCGACGCCGGCCGTCACCGTGATGGGGGCCAGGCCGGGATCGTCAGCGGTGAGCGTGAGCTCGTCCCCGGCAAGGTGGAGCCTGCGGATGATCAGCTCGCCATCCACAACGGCAACCACCACGGAGCCGCTGCGGGCAGTGAGGGAGCGGTCCACGATCAGTTCGTCCCCGTCGAAAATGCCGGAGGCCCGCATCCCGTCGCCCGCCACCCTGAGGATGAACGTGCTGGTTATGTCGTTGATCAGGTGCTTATTGAGGTCGATGCGGCCGGAAAAATAGTCCTGAGCCGGAGAGGCAAAGCCCACCGGCAGGAATGACTCCCCGGTCCCGGCTGCTCCTTGTCCGGCGCTGTCCGCCGGCTCCGCTGGGTAGGCCATGGTGTCCCTCCATTCCGATTCCCCCCAGTCTAATCGAACATGTGTTCGAGCCAGGCCGACGCGGGGGCGGTCCGGAGGTGACCCTCAGGTACAGGCCGTGGGACTAGGCGATCTCGACGCCGCCCAGTTCCATCTCCGCCACGGCCTCGTCGAGGTCTTCGGCGATCCCGGCTGTCAGGGAACGGATCACGGTGACGCCGTAGCCTGCCTGGACCGCATCGAGGGCGGTGGCGCGCACGCAGTAGTCGGTCGCCAGCCCCACCACCACCACGTCCTCCACGTCGTTGCTTTGGAGCCATTCATCCAGGCCGATGGCGTCCCCGTCCGGTGCTGACTGCGGCGAATCGTTGGCCCCGGGCATTGACCCGGGCTGGCGCTCGCCGGTGGGGACAGCGTCCTCGGGGGCAAGTAGGCCTTCGAAGCCGGAGTAGGCGGCCGTGAACTGGCCCTTGCGGAAGAAGGCCTCGATGTACTCGGTGTCCAGGTCCTCGTGCAGCTCCGCCCCGCGGGTTCCCGCCACGCAGTGCGGCGGCCAGCTGTCCTTGAAGTCGGGGGCAGCGGAGAAGTGGTTGCCCGGATCGATATGCCAGTCCTGGGTGGCCACCACATGGTCGAATTGGCCCTGGTGGGCGTCGACGTATTCGCTGATGGCAACGGCCAGGTCCGCCCCGCCGGTGACGGGCAGTGCACCGCCTTCGCAGAAATCGTTCTGGACATCAACAATGATCAGGGCGCGGGACATCAGCTCTCCTCGTAAACGGTGGGGATGGCGGCGTCACCGCGCTGGAGCCGGTGGACCACCGAGGGCAGTTCGGCCATGGAATCCGCGTGCCGTTGCCGCGCGCGCTGCACTCCCTCATAACCGGTCCAGCCGGGCAGCAGTTCGCCGTTTTTCATGAACTGCTGCAGGAGCTGGCGGTCGTTGCCGTCGTCCTCGGGCCGGTGCCCCACCCCGACCATCTCGGCGGTGGCAGTGCCGCGTTCGTTCAGCTTGCGCAGGGCATATTTGCGGCCGCCTACGCTGGCCTTATTTTTGGCTGCCTTGGCGACGGAGACGAAGTTCCCGGCGTCGTCAGTGCGGCTGACGAGCTTGTAGACCATGCTCGCCGTCGGCGCGCCGGAGCCCGTCACCAAAGACGTGCCCACGCCGTAGGAATCCACCGGAGCGGATTGCAGGGCAGCGATGGCAAACTCATCGAGGTCGGAGGTGACCACAATTTTGGTGTTCACGTTCCCCAAATCGTCCAGCAGGCGGCGGACCCATTGCGCCTGGGCCACAAGGTCACCCGAGTCCAGCCGTACCGCGCCCAGTTTGGGCCCTGCCAGGTCCACGGCCGTGCGGACGGCGGTTTCGACGTCGTACGTGTCCACCAGCAGCGACGTGCCGGCGCCAAGGGACGCGATCTGGGCCTCGAAGGCGTCGCGCTCATTGTCGTGCAGGAGCGTAAAGGAATGCGCTGCGGTGCCCACGGTCTTGATGCCGTAGCGCACGCCGGCTTCCAGGTTGGAGGTGCTGTCGAAGCCGGCAATGACAGCGGCCCGGGCAGCAGCGGACGCGGCTTCCTCGTGGGTGCGCCGTGACCCCATTTCGATGCATGGCCGTCCGCCGGCCGCGCCCACCATACGGGAGGCCGCCGAGGCGATGGCACTGTCGTGGTTCAGGACCGACAGGACGTAGGTTTCCAGCATGCAGGCCTCGGCGAACGTGGCCTCAACAATGAGGATGGGGGAGTTGGGGAAGTAGGCCTCGCCCTCGGCGTAGCCCCAGATGTCGCCGGTGAACCGGTAGTCGGCCAGGTAGTCCAGCGTCTGCTGGTTCACCACCTTGGTGGCAGCCAGGAACTCCAGTTCGGCCGCGCCGAACCGGAAGTTGGCGATGCCTTCCAGCAGCCGTCCCGTGCCCGCAACCACGCCGTAGCGGCGGCCATCCGGCAGGCGCCGCGCGAAGGCTTCAAACACCGATTTGCGGTGGGCTGCGCCGGAATGCAGGGCAGCCTGCAACATGGTCAGCTCGTAGTGGTCTGTGTAAAAGGACGTGCGGGGATGGTCCCAGCCGGCAGAGGTGCTCACGAAAATCACTCTAGTCCCCACCGGCTCCCACGTCTC